>CAYHTC010000024.1:385-15982 GCA_964359445.1 uncultured Sediminibacterium sp.
TAAAAGAGCCGGAAGACACTAAGTATATTAAACATATAAAGATTCAGAGTAAAATGCTCTCCGAATTCTGGGGCAGACCCATGTACCTTGGCGCTCATATACTTTTACCCGAAGGTTTTGATGAACACCGGGATGTAAAATACCCGCTGGCCATTTTTCACGGGCATTTCCCTACCAACTTCGAAGGCTTTCGCACTTCTGCACCCGATCCTGCTTTAATACCTGATACCAGCGACCGATTTCACATTACCGGGTATAATATTATACAACAACAGGAAGAATATGGTTTTTATAAACAATGGACCGGAGCAGATTTTCCCAGGGTGATTGCCATTGAAATACAACATGCCAATCCTTACTACGATGATTCTTATGCCGTTAACTCAGCCAACCTTGGTCCTTACGGGGATGCCATCACCTATGAACTCATCCCGGAAATTGAAAACCGTTTTCGCGGTATTGGAAAAGGATGGGCCAGGTTTATGTACGGTGGTTCCACTGGTGGATGGGAAGTATTAGCGGCACAGATTTTTTATCCGGATGAATACAATGGATGTTATGCTGCTTGTCCCGACCCAATTGATTTTCACCATTATACTTCCATTGATATTTACAACGATAAAAACGCCTATTTCGTAGCGAGTGATTTTAAAAAACTACAACGTCCCGGTCACCGTAATTACCTGGGCCATATCAGTGCAACTGTTAAAGAAATGAACCAGCGGGAACTGGCATTGGGTTCCCGTAGCCGTAGTGGCGACCAGTTTGATATTTGGGAAGCCGTATTTTCTCCCATGGATACAGATGGATATCCCAAACGGATCTATGATAAATATACCGGTGTTATTGACACATCGGTTGCCCGTCACTGGCGGGATAATTATGATCTAACGCATATCATTAAAAGAGATTGGCCTTTAATTGGTGAGAAACTAAAAGGTAAGATTCATTTGTATGTGGGCGATATGGATAACTATTATTTAAACAATGCTGTTTATACCGCTGAAGAGATGCTTAAGAAACTGAGTAACCCTTCCTGCAATTGTGAAGTAGCTTATGGAGACCGGGCAGAACACTGCTGGAATGGTGATCCCTCGCTTCCCAATTATATTACCCGTATGCGATACAACCAGATGTTTATAAAAAAATGGGCCGAAGAAGTAAAACAGAGAGCACCCAAAGAAGCCGACCTTACATCATGGAGATATTAATATAAGATACTACTTAATGGGTCTCTTCCCCCCAATCATACATTTGGAATAAAAACCACCTCTTTATTTCACTTTCTTACCATGCTTATACACAAGGTCCACTTTTTGCAGTAAGTTAATATATCTCAATACATCACCCTTTACCGCAATAATGTCCGCATATTTGCCTTCGCTTATGGTTCCATATTCTTTATCTGCTCTCATGGCCAACGCGGGCCAATAAGTGGCGGCTTTGATGGCATACATAGGATCAAAGCCAAATTTATTCACCCACACATCTAATTCATTCCAGGTACTTTGGCTATGAAATTTCATAGGTATGCCACTGTCTGTTCCTACCAGTAAAACCACTCCCGCATTTTTTAGTTGATTGATTTTTCTTTCCAATGTGGGTCTGCGCACAGGGGTTAATTGAAAATAGGGCATGCGCGCGGGATACTTTAATGATTCCCGGATATCTTTTATAATATAATCAGGCATATCTAAATGCCATGATTCATCATCTAATTTTTCGGGGTTATCTCTTACATATTCGTAATTGTACAATCCTTCTACGGTGGGTGTCCAGAAAAAAGGCCCTTTGTTCATTTGTGCCGTTCTCTCTTTAATCAACTGCATAATATCTTCCGGATATTCGGGGGAAGAAGAAAGCCCTGTATGTTCAAAACAATCAACACCAATTTTCATTCCCACTCTTATTTCATTGGGTCGGTGCGCGTGTCCCACTACGGGTAAATTTAATTTATGCGCTTCGTCTACTACCGCTTGTGCTTCTTCTAAGGTCATTTCGTCCTGATCAATTAATTTTACCACATTCACGCCCGCTGCCGCTATCTTTCTGACTTTTGCCCGGGCATCTTCCACACCATTCACTCCCCAACGATAGGCTTCCGTATGCGGATAGGGTTTGTGTTGTATAAAAGGGCCCGATACATACAATGTAGGGCCTGGAATTTCACCTTTATCTATTCTTTTTTTAATATTCACACTTGCTTCCAAAGGCCCTCCTAAATCACGTGCGCTGGTTACGCCGGCCATAAGCAATTGATGTGCCGAAGCGGGCATGATTACTTTTTCAAAGTCTTTCATATAGGCGCTGTCCCAATGATCGTAATCACTGTGCCCGTTAATCATCAAATGCACATGCATATCCCATAAGCCGGGCAATATACTCATACCTTCTGTTGAAATGACTTCCGCATTTTTGGGAACAGGGGTAGCCCCAACTGTACCTACTGTTTTGATTCTTTCGTTTTCTATAATGATCACACTATTATATAAAGGTTTTCCGCCAAAACCATCAATCAATGTTCCGCCTACAAATGCTTTTATATTTTGTGCCTTAAGTTGTAAGACGCTTACCACCAATAAACAACTAATCATTAAACAGGTACTTTTCATCATTTTTATTTTTAATGTCTATACAATTTAAAATGGCGAAAATGGTCAAACCGGGAGAAAGGATTTATTCTCAGTAAAAGGCACCTTGTAACCGGTGTAACTTTTGTTTTTCAGACCTTCCCGGGTATAAATTTGCCGGTAGCACACGGTACATTTTCTTGTGTCCTAAAGATAGGAGATCGAACCCATTTTGGAGCAATATTTTTCTTGTCAACCTGTCAAGAAAAAAGCCACTTTTGTACAAACCTTACTGTATGGAACCTATGACGGTTGGTGACTTTAAAGCTCATTTATAATAAATAATACTCCTCTGTTTTCAGCCTATTTGTTTCAAAGCGTTTTTTGTGGCATCAATCGTATTGTCCAGGTCCTTAATTGTTAGCGCATTGTTTAAAAACCAGCTTTCAAATGCGGAGGGAGGTAAATAAACACCCTGATCGAGCATGGCATGAAAATAGTCTTTAAACATTTCATTGTTTGCAGCAGAGGCGGTTTCAAAATCTGTTACCGCGTGATCGCTAAAATGAACACTTATCATTGACCCGATACAATTAATAACAAAAGGGTGACCCCAATCGCTGAAAGCATTCTGCAGACCCTTTTGCAGGTATTCGGTTTTTGAATCGAGTTCTGTATAAACAGACGAATTGTTCCTGAGTTCTTTCAGCATAGTATAACCCGCAATCATAGCAATTGGGTTACCGCTTAAAGTGCCGGCCTGATACACTTTTCCAATAGGTGCAATGTGCTGCATGATTTCATGTTTTCCACCAAATGCCCCAACAGGCAAACCGCCTCCAATTACTTTTCCATAGGTTACCAAATCGGCGTTGATTTGTAATCTTTCCTGTGCCCCTCCTGGTGCCAGCCGAAATCCGGTCATTACTTCATCAAAGATGAAAACAATATGCTTCTCATCGCAAATTTGTCTTAACCCTTCCAGAAAACCAGGCGTTGGCAAAATACAACCCATGTTACCGGCAACGGGTTCTACTATGATGGCCGCTATCTCATCTTTGTTTGCAGCAACCAGTTCTTTTACTTTATCTAAATTATTATATGGGGCGGTTAAGGTATCTTTTGCCACACCCGTAGTAACACCGGGCACTGTTTGAATATTTAATGTTGCCAAACCACTTCCGGCCTTCACTAAAAAGGCATCTGCATGCCCGTGATAATTACCCTCGAATTTGATGATCTTATTTTTGCCGGTATACCCCCTGGCTAAACGAACAGCGCTCATACAAGCCTCCGTGCCACTACTAACCATTCTTATTAAATCTACATTCGGCGCCATGCTGATAATAAGCTCTGCCATATCAGTTTCCAATTCAGTTGGGGCGCCATAAGAACTGGAATAGGTTGCATATTCCTGAATAGCTTCCACAACCGGTTGGTAGGCATGTCCTAAAATCATCGGTCCCCAGGATGCGATATAGTCAATGTATTTGTTGTTATCAACATCATACAGATAAGCGCCCTTTGCCCGCTTAATAAATACCGGCGTGCCCCCAACACTCTTAAACGCCCTCACAGGAGAATTTACACCACCCGGAATTGACTTCTGGGCTCTGTTAAATAAGAACTGGCTTTTATTTCTGTTCATGGAATTAATAAATATATTTTAAAATTATCCGATCAGTCTAACAGCATCTTTTGCAAAATAAGTGGCTATCAAATCCGCCCCTGCCCTTTTAATAGAGGTTAATGTTTCCAGTATTGCCTTGTCTTCCTCTACCCAGCCCAATTTTGCAGCGGCTTTAATCATTGCATACTCTCCACTTATATTATACGCGCTTACCGGAACGGTTACTGCATTTTTAATATCCCGAATGATATCCAGGTATGCCAATGCCGGTTTAATCATTACGATGTCTGCGCCTTCATCAATATCCATTAGTGTTTCTTTCAACGCTTCGGAACGGTTGGCATAATCCATCTGGTAGGTTTTCTTATCTCCGAAACCGGGCGCGCTGTCTAATGCATCGCGAAACGGGCCATAAAAACAAGACGCGTATTTGGCGCTATAGCTCATGATGCCCGTGTTGGTGAAATTATTTTCTTCCAATGCTTTCCGGATTGCCCCAATCCTGCCATCCATCATATCACTGGGGGCTACAAAATCAGCGCCCGCCTGCGCATGGCTAACGCTCATGCCCGCCAGCACATCCACGGTTGCATCGTTCACAATCTGGTTGTTTTCTACAATACCATCATGCCCGTAGGAGGAAAAGGGATCCAACGCAACATCTGTCATTACCAGCATACCGGGTATCGCCTCCTTAATTGCGCGAATACTTCTTTGCATTAACCCGTTTGGATTGAGCGCTTCTGTGCCCCTGTTATCTTTCAGCTCATCTTTGCATTTTACAAATAGCAGCACGCTCTTTAGTCCCATCAACCACAGCACTTTAGCCTCTTTTACCGCTAAATCCAGGGAACGACGATAATAACCAGGCATTGATTGTATTTCTGACTGTTCGTTTTCACCTTCCAAAATAAAAAGCGGAACGATGAAATCGTTGGGGGAAAGAATGGTTTCACGCACCAGGTTTCTGATTGATGGTGACTGGCGGAGTATTCTGTTTCTTCTTTGTAAGTACATAAAATGGTTCATTATAAATGACAAAATAATGGATCAGGCCCATGCTTTTTATGGTGTATATTCCTTAACCGCATCAACAAAAGCCCTTGCATGATCAACGGGTACATTGGGTGTGATGCCATGTCCTAAATTGGCGATATAATTCTGGGTGCCAAAAGCGTTGATCATTTCTTTTACCGCCTTCCTGATCTCACTAACAGGTGCCAGCAGCTTTGCAGGATCAAAATTTCCCTGAAGCGTTATCCTGTTACCGGTAAGTGATCTTGCCATTTCCGGACTTATACACCAATCTATTCCTAAGCCTGCGGCATTGCTTTCGCTCAGATCTTTCAGGGCATACCAACTACCCTTGGGAAACAGGATAACAGGGGCATCGTTTTGCAGGGCATCAGCTATCTGTATCAAATAAGGTTGCGCAAAAAGTTTAAAATCTTTCGGACCCAATGCCCCCGACCAGCTATCAAACACCTGCACAGTATCCGCACCAGCTAACACCTGTGCTTTGAGGTAATCGATGGTTATATTGGTAATTTTTTGTAGTAAGCGCTGAGCCAATAAAGGATGGGTATACGCGAACTGTTTTGCTTTATCCCATGTTTTACTTCCCTTCCCCTCAATCATATAACAAAAAATAGTCCACGGCGCACCGGCAAAACCAATTAATGGAACCCTTCCGTTTAATGTTTGTTTTGTTAGCGCCAACGCCTGCATCACATAGTGCAAACTTTCTTCAACGCCGGTTGTGATTAATGCATCTATATCCTGTTCGGTTTTGATTGTCTTAGGCAATAAGGGCCCTTTGTTTTCCTCCATTAACACTTCAAGCCCCATGGCCTGCGGAATAACCAGTATGTCGGAAAATATAATAGCCGCATCCACACCAATGCGTTCAACAGGTTGCAGGGTTATTTCACAAGCCAACTCAGGTGTTTGCACTCTTGTAAAAAAGTCATATTTTTCTTTGATCCTGATATATTCAGGCAAATACCTTCCGGCTTGTCGCATCATCCAAACAGGTGGCCGCTCTACCTGTTCTTTACGAAGCGCTCTTAATAACAGATCATTTTTAATTTTTGTCATAATTATTTGCAATGATTAATGTTGTAAGGCGGCAATAGGCATTGTTATTTACTTTACCACTACCGGGCCTGTTGATAATATTCCATCATCCTTTTTACAAGCATTTCTTTTCCATGTTCTACGCCAACGATGATACTATTCCTGGTATGCTTTTTTATTTCATTGGCGGTTGTGTTGCCAATAGCAAATAGTATGGTTGATGTTGGTATAGTGTTTAAACTGAAAAAACCATCAACCGCACTGGGACTAAAAAAAAGAATTCCATGATAGGGTTTATCAACTTTCTGTGGAATAGCGATTGTTTGATACACCGCTATTTCATGTAACCTGATACCGTTTTTACGAAGAATATCCGGTAATTCATCTCTCCGTTGATCGCCACAAAAAAAGGTCACTTTACAGGAAAGCCCTTCCGCTACAATCAATCCGGCCAATTCCGAAGCATTCGTTGCGGTTCCTGCAATGGCATGTTCTCCAAAATATTTTTTTACCGCTTTATTGGTTACAATTCCAATGCAGTATATTTTCCAGTCCGGCTTTTCTTTTTCCAGGTGTACAGCTACCGCTTCAACCGCATTCACGCTGGTGAATACAACAGTAGCGGATTGTATCAGATTGTTTTTGATGTCAAGAAGAACCGTTTTAGTTTTAATGCCGCTTGTTTCTATAAAAGGCAATAGGTCAATATCAATACCCGCTTTTTTGGCCATTTCAACCAGTGGGTCCTCTAATATGTTTGTACACAATATGTTTACCCTATTTTGCTGCATTGCGTATGGTTTCGGCTATTTTATCACCTCCTGAATTTAATAATTCTTCAGCAGCTTTTATACCAAATGATTCAGAAAGCTGTATAGTGGTTGACAGGTTAACCGAAACTTTTTCTTTTCCATCCAGCGAAAGGATATTGCCCTCGAAGTGAACAGTGTTATTTTTAATTTCTGCCAGGGCGCTAATGGGCGTTGAGCATCCACCCATCAATTTTTTCAGGAAATCACGTTCTATAGAAGTACACAGGGCGGTTGATTGATGATGTATGGTTGCAGACGCCTCTCTGCAATAAAAATCATTTTCTCTGCATACTACCAGGATGGCTCCCTGGGCCGGTGCAGGCAACATCCAGTTCAAATCAATACTATTTTCGGGACGCAACTGTATTCTTTCTAAACCGGCGGCGGCGAAAATGGCTCCCTGCCAATGGCTGTCTTTTAATTTTTGTAAACGGGTATTTACATTTCCACGAATGTTTTCTATAATATGATCCGGATAACGGTTCAGCCATTGAGCCCTCCTGCGAACACTACTGGTTGCAATATGCGCTACCGACCTGAAATCATCCAGGAAGACGGTATTCCGGGTATGAACGAGAATATCTTTGTGTGAGGCTCTTTTTAAAACAGCCGACTGTACAATCCCCCTTGCCAGTTGTATAGGCACATCCTTCATAGAGTGAACGGCAATATCTATTTTGTTGTTTAATATAGCCGCATCCAGGCTTCTCGTAAACACACCCTGCACACCCATTTGATACAAAGGGGTGCATAAATCAATATCACCCTCACTTTTAATTGGCACGAGCTCGGCTGAAAAACCTTGTTTAGCAAGCTGTTCTTTTACTTCAGTTGCCTGCCAGATGGCCAGTTGACTTTCCCTGGTACCTATTCTGATTAATCTCCGCATCCATATGAATTTACACTTGTTGCCATATACTCATTGATTGCCTCTATATAGAAACACCCCTGCTGATTGCCTTTTTTCATTTTTACAGCCAGCCCATTGATTACTTTTTGAATGGTTTCCTTACTCCCATTAACAGGAAGCGGGTTGTTGGCAGTCGCGTATGCACTATACAGATTGCAATGATATATTTGCTCCAGCCTTGATTTTATTACAGTTAAGGTGGGAATGTTTTGACGCATACGGTACCAATCGAGGTACTCATTCATGTGCTTTGAAATAATAGCAATGGCTTTGGGAACTTCCGCTTTTCTGTTTTCCAGATTCTTATCTTTAATACTGGATAATTCATCAACAGTTATCAATGTTACATTCAACAAATGCTTTGCATCTGATGCTACATTATGTGGGATAGAAAGGTCAAATACCAATTTATTGCCGCTATCTTCTAATTTGTTCCTGGTTATCACAGGTGTGGCAGCATTGGTTGCTACTAAAATGATATCAGCTTTTTTAATGTTTTCATCCAATTCATCGAAAGGGGCATATTGTATATCCAGCTCATTTGCCAGTTCAACCGCTTTCTCATCGGTTCTGTTTATTAATACCATTTTTTTGATACCGAGATAATCAACAATGTTCTTGCAGGTGCTCTTACCGATTTTGCCGGCGCCCACCAGTAAAATGTTTTTATTGGAGATGGAGGATACATGCTCCCTGATATACTGTACAACCGCAAAGGAAACAGATACGGTACCACAACTTAAGGCGGTGACTGTTTTTATTTCTTTTGATGCCTGCAGTGCTGAGTTTACCAAACGTTCCAGATTTCCTCCCATACAATTGTGCTGCCTGGATAGTTTTACCGCTTTTTTAATTTGACCAACAATTTCATAGTCGCCTAATATTTGCGAATCCAGACCGGCGCCAACATTAAATAAGTGTTCGATGGCTTCGGCGCCTTGTTTTATATAAGAGATCTTATGAAAAGTATCGAGGTCACCCGATGTCTGACTACAGAGGATCTTGCATAATTGGTTTGCATTTTCGGCAAAACCATAGATCTCCGTTCGGTTACAGGTAGACAATACAAACAAATCAGCGATGCCTTTCTGTTTGGCAAGCGACAATATTTGTACGTACTGCTCTTCATCAACAGCATACAATCCCCTTAAAACAGATTCTGTTTTTTTATAATTAATGCCGGCAATAAAAAAACCGGAAAGGTTGTTGCAGGTATTGTACACGTTTATTTTTTTTGTATCCCGAAAATCAAAAGTAGAATTTGCACTCCTTATTACTAAGTTCTGGTGTCATTGAATTGTCATTTAATAATATGATTTTTATCATGAAAACAGGCTGATGTGTTCGGGTGTGCTTCCTTTTGATCCGGTTGAGAAAGTTTGACAGTATTATGACCAACTTTAAGTGTTTTATTGAGGCAGGAGATTAGTTTTGTATATAATGAAAAACAAATGGGCACAAAACGAGCTGTTGTTTTAATGAACCTGGGATCGCCCGATTCTACTGAAGTGAAGGATGTGAAACGCTATTTGAGCCAATTCCTGATGGATGAAAGAGTGATAGACTACCCCTATCTGTTAAGAAAAATATTGGTGGACGGCATCATAGTTCCATTCAGGTCTCCTAAGTCGGCTGAGGCCTATAAAACCATTTGGACAAAAGAAGGCTCCCCGTTAGTTGTGTTTACCAAACAGTTACAGGCCGCCCTGCAGGCAAGGGTTGCCGGGCCGGTTGAAATAGCCATGCGTTATGGCAATCCTTCACCAACCATCGCCTTTGATAATTTATTGTTACGCCAACCTGATATTGAAGAGGTAATTGCGATACCGCTTTATCCGCACTATGCTATGTCATCGTATGAAACGGCCGTGGAATACGCCAAGGAATGTTACCATAAAAAGAAGTATCCTTTCAAGCTTACTTTTATCCGGCCTATTTATAATAATGTAGCGTATATCAATGCGATGGTTGCCAATATGCAATCTTACCTTCTTGAGGAATATGATCAAATCCTGTTTAGTTATCACGGTATACCTGAGCGGCATATAAAGAAAAGTGATATTACCGGAAAACATTGTCTTCGGTCCGGAAACTGTTGTGAGGTAAGCTCAGCAACACATAATTACTGCTATCGTCACCAGTGTTTTGAGACCACCAAACTGATTACGGAAAAACTTGCTATACCTTCGGAAAAATATAGTGTTTCCTTCCAGTCGCGTTTGGGGAAAGGGTGGCTGCAACCGTTTACAGATATCCGTTTAGCAGAAATGCCGAAGCAGGGAATTAAAAAGCTTTTGATTATTTGCCCCGCGTTTGTAAGCGACTGTCTGGAAACATTGGAAGAAATTGATGAAAGGGGAAGGGTAACATTTATGGAAGCGGGGGGTGAGCAATATACCATGATACCCTGTTTAAATACCCATCCGGTTTGGGTAGACGCCTTAAGCGGATGGATACAATCGTATTCGGCTGAAAATAAAGAAATGATACTTGTGTAAGATGTATACCTATTTAAAAGCGCTGCATATTATTTTTATCGTTACCTGGTTTGCCGGGCTTTTCTATTTTCCAAGACTATTTATTTATAATACCGAAGCGAACGATAAACCGGCGGCAGAAAAAAAAGCGTTGCAGGATCAATTTGAAGTGATGATGAAAAGGCTCTGGTACGGAATCACCTGGCCATCCGCCATACTCACGCTTATTTTTGGCTTATGGGTAATGCTCAATGGAGGCTGGGATAAGCAACTGACAGAAACATCCGGAAAATGGTTGCAGCTTAAACTGGTTTTTGTTGTATTCCTATATGTATATCATTTCACGCTTCACCTGATATTCAGGCAGCAGTTAGCGCATAGGTTTAAATATTCCTCACAACAGTTACGCATCTGGAATGAGGTAGCTACCGTTTTCTTAATTGCCATAGTTATGTTGGCAACAGTAAAGGAAAGTATCAGTTTCGTTTGGGGATTGATAGGGCTACTGTTAATCATTGGGGGATTAGTGGGCGCCATAAAACTGTATAAAAAAATAAGGAACAGGTAGTCTGTTGTACGATAAAAATATAGTCCATGAACGATCCCATATTGAACCTGCTGCATAAGTATGATGTACCCACCCCGAGGTATACCAGTTATCCTACCGTGCCTTATTGGGATTTTGCTACCATCAATGAGGCCAGGTGGAAGCAGGCCGTAGTGGATACTTTCAATACAGAGAATGGTGAGATTTGCATTTATATACATCTGCCTTTCTGCGAGAATATGTGCACTTTTTGTGCCTGTAACAAAAGAATAACTGTAAACCATGCGGTGGAAGACCCCTATTTACAAGCGGTGTTGACCGAATGGAGGATGTACCGGGAGCTATTGCCATCTGTGCCCGTTATTAAAGAAATACACCTGGGTGGCGGAACGCCTACTTTTTTTAGTCCTGCAAACCTGAGACTGCTGATCAATGGAATTACAAAAGATGCGGTGGTTAGCGATCATCATGAATTTAGTGTTGAAGTACATCCCAACTATACTACCGAAGCACACATTCAACAATTGGCTTTGGTAGGATTTAATCGAATTAGTTTAGGGGTACAGGATTTTGATCCTACGGTGCAGTTTGTAATTAACAGGATACAGTCGTTTGAGAAGACGAAAGAAGTGGTGGACTGGGCAAGGAAATACCAATATAAAAGCATCAATATTGACCTGATTTATGGGCTTCCACATCAAACTATTGATAGTGTTGAACACACGATTGGACAGATAAAAAAGTTCATGCCCGACAGAATTGCTTTTTACTCTTATGCGCATGTGCCCTGGAAAAGTAAGGTTCAACGGCGTTATACAGAGGCCGATCTTCCAAAAGCATCTGAAAAGTGGCTAATGTATCATCGTGGAAAAGAACTATTGGAACAAGCCGGATTTACGGGCATTGGCATGGATCATTTTGCATTGAAGGGGGATAAATTATTTGTAGCTGCCGAAACCGGTAATCTCCATCGGAATTTTATGGGATATACCACCACCAAATCGAAGCTCATTATTGGACTGGGTGTTTCCAGTATCAGCGATGCCTGGAATGCTTTTGCCCAAAATGAGAAAGAAGTGGAAGCCTATGAAGAGAAAATAAGTAAGGGATTTCTTCCATTAGTGCATGGCCACTTACTGAACCAGGAAGATGTGGTTATCCGGAAAAAAATCCTGGAACTGATGTGCGAAAACAGGAC
Organism: uncultured Sediminibacterium sp.; assembly: GCA_964359445.1. Taxonomy (GTDB): domain Bacteria; phylum Bacteroidota; class Bacteroidia; order Chitinophagales; family Chitinophagaceae; genus Sediminibacterium. The sequence goes on from CAYHTC010000024.1 coordinate 12,606, forward strand.
CATATTGGAGCATCAAATACTTGACGCCGCTTTTATCAATAGTGCGTTTTTAAAACTAACTGAACTGGAAGCGGATGGGTTGGTTATAGTAAAAGAGAAAAGCATAAAAGTAACCCCGAAAGGCATGTTGTTTATTAGAAATATCAGCGCTGCAATAGACTTACAATTATGGCGCAAGCAAATGAACGCAAATACTTTTAGCAGGGCCATATAGAAGATAATCTTAGCGCCGGAAACCGGTTGGATTTAATAAAAAAATATCCCCTTCGTTTTTAATATATGTTACTCCCCTGTTTTATTTATCTTCACAGCGGCGCTTAGCCAGATAAAATAAGCGTTGCTAAAAATAAATATATGAAACACAGATTGTTATCAGCCAGAAAAAACAGCGGCATCTATTTCCTGTTAATGGCTGCATTGTTTGTAACCATCTCATCATTCAAAACCCTGCAGGGTCCTGTGCCCGCAGCCGACGACAAAACGGTGATAGGCCGCTGGGATCTTACGGTGAATATGGATGGGAAAGATGTTCCATCATGGCTGGAAGTGAAACTATCCGGAGTGAAAACATTGGTTGGCTATTTTGTAGCAGATGGCGGAAGTGCACGTCCGATTGCACAGGTTCATGTGAAAGAAGGCAAGATCAGTTTCAGTATTCCGCCACAATGGGAACAATCTGATAAATACATGGAGTTTGATGCTGTTTTGGAGAACGATAAACTAACCGGCACCATTACCAGCAGTGCGGGTAAGCGATATTCATTCAGCGGAGAGAGAGCGCCTTTATTAAAAAGAACTGCGCCTGCTATATGGGGAGAGCCTATCCGGCTATTGAACGAAAATAGCCTGGATGGCTGGCACGTTTCCGGTGCTGCCAACCAATGGGTTGTAGTAAACGGCGTACTCACCAGTGCGAAATCGGGATCGAATATTATGACCGATAAAAAGTTCGATGATTTCAAACTGCATATCGAGTTCAGGTACCCTGAAGGAAGTAATAGTGGTGTTTTTTTAAGGGGTAGATATGAAGTGCAGGTGGAAGACAATAAAGGCTCGGAGCCAACGTCTACTTATTTTGGCGGGGTATATGGTTTTCTTACGCCCAATGAGATGGCTATAAAAGCGCCGGGTGAGTGGCAAAGTTTTGATATCACGCTGGTAGGCAGAAGGGTTTCGGTAGTAGCGAATGGCAAAGCCATCATTACCGATCAGATCATCCCCGGCATCACCGGTGGGGCGCTTGATAGCAAAGAAGGTGAGCCCGGACCCATTATGCTGCAAGGTGATCACGGTCCTATTGAATACAGAAATATTGTACTTAAACCGGCTAAGTGATTTAAGGAATAAATTGCTCAATCAAAACTGGATCGCTTCCAACTGCTGCTCTTTAAACAGGGTATTATACCGGCTCAAAGATTGTTTTAGCGTTTGTAATTTAGTTTTCTCTGATGCCCATTGCACCTGCAGATCTGCCAGCCTGTTTTTAATACCCTGCGTTATTCTCGGATCGGACGCATCGGCCAGACTTTTGATATTAAAAAATTCTGCGTTCAGTTTACCGGGCCAGTTAATCACATCCTGTCCATTCCGGATCCTGCTTTCTACAATTACCCCTTCCCAGGCATCAATTTCCTTGATTAGTTTTTTCGCTTCCGTTACTACTTTGTCTGCGTTGGCAACGTCTTTATAAATGTTACTTTGATGTGTGAGTTGGTTTTTTACTTTCCGCATATCATTCACTGCCTGGTGCATTTCACTGATGGCTGTCACAATAACCGACAAGGTCTTTTGTTGCTCTGCCCAGTCAGTGGCTGATGCTGTAATATTCGGGTTAGGCAAAACAGTAAATTCTGTTTCAACTGCTGTACTATTAAGCGCTAAACGGGCTTTGTAATTTCCGGGTACTACTGCATAGCCGCTGTAATCGCCATAAATAAAAACGTTTTTTACATCGGGCGTAATACTTTCTGTACGGATATCCCATAAAAACCGGTTATGTCCTTTTTCTGCACTCAGCGCCATGGCTGGGGCCGGACCGCCGGGATACTTTGTATAGGTAGAATCTTTCTGGTTAGAATAGGCTTTTACCAGTGTGCCGGTAGCATTATAAATACCGAGAGTTAGTGTATCTTTTTCTTTTACCGCCGGTAAAAAGTAATCGAGGATAACTCCCTCGGGTGCATTTTGTCCCTGCTTGGGATGATTCGCCTGCCAGCCGCCCCCCCCACCATATTTGTAGGAGGCTTTTGGTTTAATCAGTCTCACCGTTTGTGCAGTGGTTGTTTCTGCAAATTGCTGAAGGGCACTCAGATCATCCAGTATCCAGAAAGCTCTTCCGGCAGTGGAAGCCACCAGATCATTATCGCGAATCATTAAATCGGTTACAGGTACAACGGGTAGATTTAATTGAAAAGGCTTCCAGTTGTTTCCGGCATCGGAAGAAAGATAGAAACCTCTTTCGCTTCCGGCATACAGTATATTTTTATTTTTAGTATCCTCTCTGATCACTTTAATAAAATCATCTGCTTTCACTCCCCGGTTAATCCTTGTCCATGTTTTACCATAATCGGACGTTTTGTAGGTATAAGAATTGTAATCATTGAATTTGTATCGGGTTGCCGAAAAATAAACCGTTCCTTTTTCAAACGCTGATACTTCCATACTGTTTATCTGCGATTCGGCAAGATCTGCCGGCGTTACATTGTTCCATGTTTTGCCACCATTGAGAGTAACCTGTACCAGTCCGCAATCGCTGCCTGTCCATATTTCCTCCTTATCCAGTTTGGATTCTGCTACATAAAAGATCGTATTATAATTTTCACCACCCGCACCTTCATTGGTAAAGGGTTTACCACCGGGGCCCTGTTTGGTTGTATCGTTTCTGGTAAGATCAGGACTGATTACCTCCCAACTGATTCCCCCATTGGTTGATTTTAATAATATATTACCCGCATGAAAAATGGTTTTCGGATCATGATGCGATGCCAGTATCGGTGCGTTCCAGTTGAAACGGTATTTCATAGCCTTGGGGTCGATGGCAAGGTTTAAGGTTGGATAGGCCTGTACATCTTTGGTTTCTTTTGTTTTTCTATTCAGTACTTCAATATAACCCTGGTAGCAGCCGCCATAAATTAAAGTGGGATCATTCGGATCGAAAGCGAGATAGGCAGATTCGCAGCCCGCACCATTTTGCCAATCGGTTTCTGTTAAGTCATAGCTGTTATTACGGCTGGCAATAATAACCGATGTATTATCATGCTGACCGCCATATACTTTATACGGAAAAGTATTGTCTGTATTTACCCGGTAGAACTGAGCCGTGGGTTGATTCATGAGCGTTGACCATGATCGGTTATAATCAAAGCTGATAGAGCCAC
>CAYHTC010000025.1:0-15402 GCA_964359445.1 uncultured Sediminibacterium sp.
CTGCTGATGACAGAAGGAGTAGATGTAGTGGGTATTGATGAGGCCCAGTTTTTTGATGATGAGATCATGAATGTGTGTGAACTGCTTGCATTGCGGGGGGTGCGTGTGATTGTGGCCGGACTGGATATGGACTATCTTGGAAAGCCCTTCGGACAAATGCCTAACCTGCTGGCAATCGCTGATTATATTACCAAACTGCATGCAATCTGTATGAAATGTGGCAATATTGCCAATATATCTTACCGGAAAACCAACCAGGAAGGGCAGGTGCTGATTGGTGAAAAAGAAACTTATGAACCCCGATGCAGAAAATGCGCCCATGAAAAATAACCGACGCATATTAGCGCTCATACAAAAAGACCTGCTGCTCGAAATGCGCCAGCAATATACTTTGTATGGTATACTCCTGTATGTGGCCTCTACCATTTTTGTTGTTTACCTTTCAATGGATAAGCCCGAAGACAAGACCTGGAACGGTTTATTCTGGATTATCCAGTTATTCGTTTGTATCAACGCGGTTGCCAAGAGTTTCCTGGCAGAAAGCAGGGGGCGGATGTTATATTTTTACTCCATTGCCGGCGCTGCAGATTTTGTGGTATCAAAGCTATTGTTCAATGTGATACTCATGATAGCGATGAGTTTACTAAGCCTGGGGGTATTCACCATTTTATTGGGCAACCCTCTTGAGAACGGACTTCAGTTTATTTTTATCACCTGCCTGGGAGGCATGAGCCTGAGTCTTGTATTTACCTTTCTCGCCGCCATTGCAGCCAGGGCACAACAACAGGCGGCTTTAATGGCCATCATGGGATTTCCCATCATTATTCCTCAACTGCTATTGTTAATGAAGATATCAACCTCCGCTTTTTCATCCGTTATACAGGCAGGCTGGTGGCAGATGGTATTTCTGCTGGTTGGGCTTGATTTGATGGTAATTGCCCTTGCAGTAATTCTTTTCCCCTTTCTCTGGAAAGACTAAGTTACATCTCTCCGCGTTAAAACCGAAGGTGCCTTACGGTTAGTCCTTTATTAATCAGTTGCTTCAGGGAATCAATACCAATCTTTAAATGGTTCTCAACAAACTGGGAAGTTACTTTTTTATCGCTCACTTCTGTTTTCACACCTTCAGGTATCATGGGCTGATCACTTACCAGTAACAGGGCACCGGTAGGAATTTTATTATAAAAGCCAACTGTAAAAATGGTGGCCGTTTCCATATCGATAGCATAGGCCCTTACCTTGGTCAGGTAGTCCTTAAATTCTTCATCATGTTCCCATACCCTTCTGTTGGTTGTGTAAACAGTGCCTGTCCAGTAATCAACTTTATAATCGCGTATGGTGGTTGAGATCGCTTTTTGCAGCGCAAATGCAGGCATAGCAGGCACTTCAGGCGGAAAATAATCATCAGAGGTACCTTCTCCCCTGATGGCCGCGATAGGCAGGATAAGGTCGCCAATTTTATTTCTTCTTTTTAACCCTCCGCATTTACCTAAAAACATTACTGCCTTCGGTTCAATGGCTGTAAGCAGATCCATAATGGTAGCGGCTCCCGGACTACCCATTCCAAAATTAATGATGGTGATACCGTTTGCAGTGGCACATTGCATAGGCCTGTCATGACCAATCACTTTTACCTTGTTCCATTTAGCAAACATGGCAACATAATTACTGAAGTTGGTTAGCAGAATATATTTTCCAAAATTCTCTAATAATTCACCTGTATATCTGGGTAGCCAGTTGTTAACGATCTCCTGCTTGGTTTTCATACTGCGTATAATTTAGTAATACTCTATTGGTATCTTTGGACAAATGAATTGGCTAAAATACAAAAAATCGCAACCGTAAACAAGCATTATGATCAAAATCGACTATCCACCACATGATTTCCGGATAAAAGAGGAGAACGGGAAAGAATGGATCTTTGATGAAATGCGCAAACAGTGGGTACGGTTAACCCCTGAAGAATGGGTGCGCCAAAACATGCTTCAATACCTGGTGCAGATAAAAAAATATCCGGCTTCATTAATCGCCATTGAGAAAGAGATCACACTGGGAGAACTAAAAAAACGTTTTGACATTCTGGTGTACAAAGCATCAAAGCCATGGATGATTATAGAATGTAAAGAAATGAATGTTCCCCTTACCGACTCTGTTCTCAGGCAGGTACTCAATTATAATATTTCCGTACAGGCGGATTTTATGGTGATCACGAACGGCACAGCCAATTATGGATTTGCTTTACAAAACGGTAAAGCTGAACCATTGGTTCAATTCCCTGATTTATGACTTTTTTATCCGATTAAAAAAAGTAGCCGCTGAAAATGCGGCGGCTATTGTATACAATATCAGTAACATACGCTGCTATGGGAAGATGCCCAACTCAGCATAGGTGGTACCTACTTTATTAATGGCACATACATAAGCCGCGGTACGCATATCAGGAATAGCAGGATTAAGTTTCCAGATTTCCATAATCTCGCGCGTTGCGCCAATCATGGTTTCTTCCAGTCCACTGTTCACCAGGTCTACTTCTTCAGCGCCATGGATAATCAACTTTCTCTCTTTTGCGGTTACTTTCTTATCTGTCAGTATTTCAATTTGTTCAAGCATGAGTCCGTTCATGTTTTCAGTAAATCGTTTTTCCATCCTGCCATAACGCACATGGCTCAGGTTCTTTAACCACTCAAAATAAGAAACAGTTACACCCCCTGCATTCAGGTACATATCAGGTACTACCAGGATTCCTTTCTTCGCTAATATTTCATCCGCTTCAGGTGTTAAGGGTCCGTTGGCCGCTTCACCAATAATCTTTGCTTTTACTTTTGCCGCATTTTCTCCATTGATTACATTTTCAAGTGCCGCGGGTATCAGTACATCGCATTCCATCTCCAGTGCATCCCCACTCTTAGCCAGGTTGGTTGCCCCGGGAAAATTAAGGATGGATCCTGTTGCTTTTCTGTGCTGGAAAACTTCTTCTTCGTTCAAACCATCAGCTTTAAAAATGGCTCCCTCATATTCAGCAATGGCGATAATAACAGAACCATGCTCACGGAAAAATTTAGCGCAGTGATAACCTACATTACCTAGCCCCTGTACAATTATTTTTTTATCCTCCACACCCACACTCAATCCCAGTTTTTTCATTTCATCCGGCATATTCATTACTTCGCGGATGCCAAAGAACACACCTAAACCGGTAGCTTCTTTTCGGCCACGTACACCACCCTGTGTAACAGGTTTACCGGTAACACAGCCCGCTGCATCAATATCACCGGGCTTCAGCGAAGAATAGGTATCAACAATCCAGGCCATTTCTCTTTCACCGGTTCCGTAATCAGGAGCAGGTACGTCAATACCCGGACCAATAAAATTTTTCTTAACCAATTCACTGGTATAACGGCGTGTTATTTTTTCCAGTTCATATACACTGTGTTTTCTGGGATTGATCTTGATTCCCCCTTTTGCACCACCAAAAGGAACATTTACGATGGCGCATTTATAAGTCATGAGCGATGCAAGCGCCATCACTTCATCCTGGTTCACTTCTTCACTAAAACGGATACCCCCTTTACAGGGGGATTTATGCTGCGAGTGTTGTACACGGTAGGCTTCGATCACTTCTATACTACCATCATCCATTTTAACAGGAAAACGCATACTATAGATGCTGTTGCAGGCTTTAATCTGCTCAAGAAGTCCGTTTTCCCATTTAGTAAATTTTGATGCTCTATCGAAGCTTTTTTCCACACTTGCAAAAAAGCTATACGGTTGTTGACTTGACATATGCTGCTGTTTTTTATTTTTTTGTTTCGGCTAAACTACTTAGAGATGCCGGGTTTTATTTTTTTTCCAGTTTGCTGATTTTTCTGTCCAGGTTATATACGTAAAAAAATAAACCGATTAAAATGGTTATCACTATGGCAACCACTACATATATTTTTCCATTACTGCGCATCAGATCCGCGTTTTCCGGAATGGCTGTTTGTGCATGAACAGCAATGCCTGGTATTGCCAAAAGCAAAACACAAAAAATCTTCTTTAATTTATTCATTGGTCAGTTTTTTTTGTTGAATGAGCTGAACCCTTATCCATAAAGTAGTTATCCAGACACTGAGTAACGTCCAGCCGATAAAAGCGGGATACATCACTGTTCGCATGGAGTTGGAAGTATCTTTTGGATTTAATCCCGGATTGCCTTCGCTGCCCATTCCGCCCGGATGCAGGCTCTCCGTTAATCTTGGCAGAATCCAGAGTGTAGGGAACAACATGAAAAAAGCGAAAATATTATAGACAGCGCCTATCCTGGACTGTTTCTCTTCATCATTCAGGCTACCCTTTAATACAAAGTAGGCAAAATACATTAACAGGGCGATGGCGGTACCATTCTGTTTGGCATCACCACTCCAGGGTTTACCCCATTGGTAATTGGCCCATATCATTCCGGTGATTAATCCCAAAATTCCCAGCAATGTTCCGGTTCTGGCGAATTCGGTAGAATAGATATCATTTACCGGATCATGTTTGCGCAAATATTTAATGGCATATACTACCGAAACGGTAAAACATACCATCATCGCTATCCACATAGGTACATGAAAGAAAAGGTTCCGGATGGTTTCCTTTAATGGAACACCGGGCGGAGAAGGTACTTTAACAAAAAAACCGTAAGAACAGGTATATACTAATAAAATGAAACTTAAGAGCTTCCACCAGGATTTTCGAATCATGTTTTGTTTTTTACAATAATTCCTTTCACTAATCTACAAACTAACAACTGTAAGCGCAAAATTAGGTGAAAGGGTGATAATAAAAATAATGATTGTGTAAAAATTACTCATTTAAAAACGATTCTATATTTGAAATTTCCGGATTATATTTAACCATGGCAAACCCCTTACTGCATATCAAAAACCTGTCTATTGACTTCATTACTGGGGGAAAAATCACCAAAGCTTTACAAAATATTAACATATCCGTTAACCGTGGCGAGATACTGGCCATTGTGGGCGAATCGGGCTCGGGTAAATCGGTTACCTCCTTATCCATTTTACAATTATTGCCTTCACCACCGGCTGTTTACCGTTCAGGAGAAATTATCCTGACAGCAGATAAGGAACCGGTTGACATGCTGAAAACAACCATTAATCAGTTAACTACTATCCGCGGCAACCAGGTTGCTATGATTTTTCAGGAACCTATGTCTTCCTTAAACCCTGTATTCACCTGTGGTTTTCAGGTGATGGAAGCGATCAGGCTCCATAAAAAAATCAGCAGTGAAGAAGCAAAAAAACGCACTATCACCTTGTTTGAAAAAGTGCAGTTGCCGGATCCGGAAGGCATGTTTCATCGCTATCCACACCAATTAAGCGGTGGTCAAAAACAAAGGGTGATGATTGCGATGGCAATGAGTTGTGAACCCTCCCTTTTGATTTGTGATGAGCCCACAACCGCACTGGATGTAACGGTACAGAAAAATATACTCGAATTGATTCGTGCATTGCAGGTACAGAATAATATGGGTGTGATATTTATTACACACGATCTGGGTGTGGTTGCAGAGATAGCAGACAGGATAGCCGTAATGTATAAAGGCCAGATAGTAGAACAGGCTCCTGCAAAGGCTTTATTCGCTGCCCCGCAACATCCCTATACCAAAGCCCTGCTGGCTTGCAGGCCCGCCTTACATCCAAAGGGAGAAAGACTACCGGTGGTGAGTGATTTTATGGAACTGGATGAGAGAGGAGAGATTGTTGAGAAGTTTGGAATCTGGAGTTTGGAGTCTGGAGTCGTTTTTAGTCAAACAGAAAAGACCAAACTATTGACTGTTGAAAACCTGAAAGTATATTTTCCTTCCAAAAAAACATTTTTGGGAAAAACAATATCCTTCGTGAAAGCGGTAGACGATATCAGCTTTGATTTGTATGAAGGAGAAACATTGGGACTGGTGGGTGAATCGGGTTGTGGTAAGAGTACATTGGGAAGAACTTTGCTGAGATTGATAGACGCTACCGGTGGCAGTATTCACTATAAGGGAGCAGATCTTTTGAAAATGTCGCCAAAAGCAATGGTGTCTTTACGGAAAGATATGCAGATCATATTCCAGGATCCCTTTTCTTCCCTGCATCCGAGGATGAGCATTGGGGATGCGATTGCAGAACCTCTGCTGGTTCATAGGCTGATAAAAGGCGCCGGAGAAAGAAAAGAAAAAGTGATGGAACTACTGGAAAAAGTAAACCTTAAACCGGAATATTTTAACCGCTATCCCCATGAATTCAGCGGCGGCCAGCGGCAACGGATCGTGATTGCACGGGCACTGGCCCTGCAACCCTCTTTCATCATTTGTGATGAAAGTGTTTCGGCTTTGGATGTAAGCGTGCAGGCACAGGTATTGAATTTGTTGAACGACCTGAAAAAAGAGTTCGGTTTTACCGCCATATTTATCTCCCATAATCTTTCGGTAGTGCGTTATATCAGCGACAGGATTATGGTAATGAACAGGGGGAGGATAGAGGAAATGGGGCCGGCCGATCAGGTATACCATCATCCGCAAAGCGCTTATACACAGAAGCTTATAGCCTCCATTCCGGGTAGTCTGGTATAAAGGTATCCACATGATAATCCATACTTCAGGTAATCAAATTGGCATATTGCCCCTCTTACCTTACCTTTGCCGACTTCTAAATTCATGCCGTAACATGAAGCGAGCCGCCCCGTAAGGCGGCGGCAAACTGAATGTGGCTATCACCGTAAACCAAGTATAGACACATGAAATTATCACAATTCAAGTTTGACCTTCCCCTGAACCTGATTGCACAGAACCCAACTAAAAGAAGAGAAGACAGCCGAATGATGGTTGTTGACCGTAAAAGCGGGCATATGGAAAACAGGCATTTCCGGGACATCCTGGAGTATTTTGACGACAAGGATGTTTTTGTGGTTAATAACACAAAAGTTTTTCCCGCAAGAATGTATGGCCGCAAAGAAAAGACCGGCGCCAAGATTGAAGTTTTTTTATTACGTGAACTGAATAAACCCAACCGTTTATGGGATGTGATCGTTGATCCCGCAAGAAAAATCCGTGTGGGCAATAAATTATACTTTGGTGAAAATGAAGAACTGGTTGCCGAAGTAATTGATAATACTACCAGCCGTGGACGTACCATCCGCTTTTTATGGGATGAAGATGATGAGAGTTTCAAGAAAATGCTGGAGCATCTTGGCGAAACACCGCTTCCGAAATACATTAAGCGCAAACCCGACGAAGAAGATAAAGAAAGATACCAGACCGTTTATGCAAAATATGAAGGAGCAGTAGCTGCCCCAACTGCCGGATTGCACTTCAGTAAAGAACTGATTAAACGTTGTGAAATATTGGGTATCCGTTTTGCAGAAGTAACCTTACATACCGGCTTAGGCACTTTCCGCCCCATTGAAGTAGAGGACCTGAGTAAACACAAAATGGATGCTGAATATTATGCGATAAATGATCAGGCCTGTAAAATTGTGAACAAAGCCAAAGAAACCGGGCACCGTATCTGTTCTGTCGGAACTACTACCATGCGTGCCATGGAAAGCAGTTTTACCGCGCAGAAAATGCTGAAACCAAGTGAAGGCTGGACCAATCACTTTATACATCCACCGTATAAATTTAATGTGGCAGATAGTTTGGTAACTAATTTTCATTTACCAAAAACCAGTTTGCTGATTATGACCTGTGCTTTTGCAGGCTATGATCTGGCCATAGAAGCTTACAAAAAAGCGATCAAGGATAAATACCGTTTCTTCAGTTATGGAGATGCGTTGCTAATCGTTTAATTAACCACTACCAATTGCTTACCGAAAGCCTTAACGCATGTTGAGGCTTTTTTTTGCATATCCTTCCATTAAAAAACCGCTGAAGACGGTTCAGCGGTCCGGTAAAATAATTACTTACCCTATTATAAACCGAATAACCCCTTATTCAACAACTGTAGGGTTTTTGTCTTAAAGGTACTTGGCACCAATAAGGAAATATTATGCGGACTGCCACCATAACTTACCATTGTAACCGGCACTTCTTTAACAGCGCTGAATAGTTTCTGCAATATATCTTCTGTTTGTGCTATTTCGTTACCAACAATAGATACAATGGTTTGCTGCTGTTCCACATCCACCGTTCCAAATGGTTCCAGTTCTCTTACAATCTGCAGCAAATAGATGTCAGAATCAATGGTTACGGAAACCGCTACTTCGGAGGTAGTAATCATATCAATAGAGGTATGGTATTTCTCAAACACTTCAAACACCTTGCGCAAGAACCCGTAGGCCAATAACATACGGCTGCTTTTGATCTTGATGGCAATGATACCATCTTTAGCTGCCACCGCTTTCACCCCCACGCTACCTGCTTCCTGGGTAATTACGGTGCCTGCCGCTTCGGGTTGCATGGTATTGAGCAATTTAACCGGAACATTTTCCTGCTGTGCCGGCCAGATACAGGTTGGGTGTAAAATTTTGGCGCCGAAATAAGCTAACTCGGCAGCTTCATCAAAACTCAGTTGCTTGATCGCAATGGTTTTATCAACAATGCGCGGATCATTGTTATGCATGCCGTCAATATCTGTCCATATTTCGCATACAGTTGCCTTGATTGCCGCTGCTATCAATGAAGCGGTATAATCACTACCCCCGCGTTTCAAATTATCCACTTCCCCTTTTGCATTGCGGCAGATATAGCCCTGGGTAATGAATAATTTCTTTGCGTTATTATGATGCAGTAACTGACTTAGTTTGATTTTGATACTTCCCAACTGTGGTTCTTCATTACTATCTATCGTCATAAATTCAAGTGCCGGTAAAAGCAGGTGATCAATTCCCTGCTCTTCAAGATAGGCACTGAACAATTTGGTACTCAGTAATTCACCCTGCGCAAGGATATCTTTATTCAAAGCCTCACTGAAAGAAATACGAAGGATGATATTCAGAAATTCAAAATGTTCTTTCAAAATATCATTTGCTTTATTCCTTGTATCATCTTTTTTAAGCAAATCCAATATAAAGGTGCGGTAATGTGCTTCGAGTTTATCAATTTTCTGTTTCGCGGCAACGCGGTCGCCCTGTGAAAGACTGGTACTTATCTCAACCAAAGAATTGGTTGTGCCACTCAGGGCGCTAAGCACTACGATGGTTGGTTCGTCGTCTTTTGTGATCAGTTGTGCCACCTGGTGCATTCGTTCCGGCTTACCAACGCTGGTGCCGCCAAACTTCATTACTTTCATGTGTTCCCCCTCCCCCGATTTTTATGGTTTAGTAAAATTTGCTGCAAATGTACATTTTGAGCCTTATTCCGATACAAGTATTTTGTATCAGCAGGGCATTCACTATAACATTAAAGTGTAAGCGAGTACTTAGCCGCCACTGATTTCAGATCGGCTACCACACTATCTTCCAATGGAATTCCCTCTTGCATGCGTGTACTTTCCATTTCCCTTTCCGGGTCTCCTGGTATCAGCACTTTCTCATACCCCTCAGCCGGTTTTGCCAACCGGAATCGTTCTATCCAGTTATCCATGTGTTTCTTAAAATCCTGAGCAGGTCGAAATGCATCAATACGCATGGCGCCCAAAAAATGTCCCAATCCCGCGCCAGGCATATTCTCAGGTATGGGCACATAGGCAGGAAAAGGTGGCGCCCATGGTCCATAAGAGGCGCCGCTTAACACCGCGGAAAAAATATCAACAATACTACCTAATGCATATCCTTTGTGGCTTCCGTGTTCCCTATCACCTCCCAACGGAAGCATTGAACCCTGCTTTCGCAGAATATTCGCATCAGTTGACGGATTACCTTCTTTATCCTGCACCCAACCAGTTGGGGCATCCGCATTTTTCCGCTGTAGTATTTCCAGCTTTCCATTGGCTGCTGTGGTAGTAGCAAAATCGGCCACAAAAGGAGGTTGATTACCGGCAGGGATGGCCACTGCAACAGGATTGGTTCCCAACATTCTCTCTATGGAAAAAGTAGGCGCTACCAATGCACTGCCATTGGTCATAGCCATACCAATCATGTCCTGTTCCAGGGCCATCATGGCATGATGACCGGCTATTCCAAAATGGTTTGAATTGCGAACACTTACCCAACCTGTGCCAACCCTCTTCGCTTTTTCAATAGCCACCTGCATGGCAAAGGGCGCCACTACCAGGCCAAGGCCCGCATCTCCATCCACCACTGCTGTCGAAGGTGTTTCATGCACTATTCGTATATCGGGTTTTGCATTTACCCTTTTTGCTTCCCATAAGCGAACATAGCCACTGAGCCGGGCTACGCCATGACTGTCAATTCCGCGAAGATCGGCCGCAAGTAATCCAACTGTTGCCGTTGCGGCATGTTCCTCAGTACAACCGATACTTTTGAAAATGGAATGTGTAAACGCATATAACCGTTCGTATGAAAATATGGCCACTTGCTATTTATTTAATATAGAATTTATCAGTCACTCCAAACAGACTAAAATGGCAGATCGTCTAAAGGCTCGGTTAATTCACCGGCTGAAGGCGCCGCCGTTGCAGGCTGCGAATTGGCCGATGCTGATTGATAATTACCGGTTCCCCCGTCATTACTGCTTCCGCTTCCATCACTATTTTTAGTTCCCAATAACTGAACACTGGCCACACGAAGTGATAAGGTTGCCCCATTGCGGCCATCCTGGGTAGTATAGGTTCTTACATCGGGTTGCCCTTCTACATATACCTGCGTTCCTTTTTTAAGGTAAGGGGCCACAGCCGTTCTGTCTGTCCAGTAAGCACAATCTACCCAGGTGGTCTTGTCTTTCTGGTTACCCTGCACATCCTTATAACGTTCCGTATGTGCTACCGTAAAATTAATCACGTTTTTTCCGTTCACATTGTTTACGAGGGCGTCTTTCCCAAGATTCCCGATTATCTGAAGCTTTATCATGTGTTTATCGTTTTAGTAAATGTCTGAAAAAATGAAATTACTGAAATTGCGTATTTGCCGCATAAACAAGTTTCTTTTCACTGTATAATTTGGGATTAACAATTTTACCTACCCCTATTCCGCTTACTTGTTTTATTTTTGCTGCTTATTTCTGTTCAAATACAGATAAGTAAATCGTAATATGAGTCGTAAAGGAAAGGTACTGGTAGCCATGAGTGGCGGTATTGACAGTACCGTAGTGGCGCTTATGTTGCATCATGAGGGGTATGAAGTGGTGGGTATTACCATGAAAACATGGGATTATGCCAGCAGTGGCAGCAGTACCAAAGAAACGGGCTGTTGCAATATTGATTCTTTCAATGATGCCCGCCAGGCGGCTGTACACCATGGTTTTCCGCATTTTATTCTTGATATCAGGGAAGAATTCGGTGATTTTGTGATTGACAATTTTGTTGATGAATACCTCGCCGGCCGTACACCTAACCCCTGTGTGATGTGCAATACCCATATTAAATGGAGGGCCCTCTTAAAAAGAGCCAATGCACTGGATTGTGAATTCATCGCAACCGGGCATTATGGCAGGGTTCGCCAACATGATAATGGCAGGTATGTAATCAGTAAGGGGTTAGATGAAACCAAAGACCAGAGCTATGTGCTTTGGGGACTGGATCAGGCATTGCTCGGACGAACAATGCTTCCTTTAGGCGGCTATCGTAAATCTGCTATCAGGCAAATGGCCATTGACATGGGTTATCCTGAACTGGCCAAAAAAAGTGAAAGTTATGAGATCTGTTTTGTGCCGGATAATGATTATCGCGGTTTCTTAAAAAGAAGAGTGGATGGACTGGAACAAAAAGTGAATGGGGGATGGTTTGTTGATAAAACCGGGAAAAAATTAGGACAACACAAAGGCTATCCGTTTTATACCGTTGGCCAACGCAAAGGATTGGATATTGCCATGGGGCATCCCGTATACGTTACTTCTATACAGCCCGGTACCAATACAGTAGTGTTGGGTGATGAAAGCGACCTTGAACAGAATGATATGCTGATTGGTAAGATCAACTGGATGAAATATGATGGCATCACCGATGGCATGGAAGCCATCACCAAAATTCGGTATAAAGACAAAGGGGCGCTTAGTAATCTATACTATTCAGACAACGGAATGCGTGCGCGCTTTTTTGAGAATGTAAAAGGCATCGCACCCGGACAAAGCGCTGTATTCTATGAAGGTGATGATGTGATTGGAGGTGGAATTATACAACGGGGTGAGTTGATTGCAGGCTAAACAAAGCCGCAAACATAGAATCTGCTTTCTTATCATAGCCTTTCAATAATTCCATCTTTACTAATGACAGTTTTAATTGCTGTTGCATATATGAAACCATCCCTTCATTTTCTTCCCTGAAAACAGAGCAGGTGATATAGAGTAAAAATCCGTTATTGGCCAAATGCGGTAAAATATTGCCAACTATTTTTCTTTGCAGGGATGCATATTCATTGATTTTTTCTTCCGTAAAAAAATAAAGCTGTTCCGGTGTTCTGCCCCAGGTGCCGCTGCCGGTGCAGGGGGCATCGAAGAGGATGAGGTGAAAGTGAGAAGTCGTGAGACCTGAGTCGTGAGTTAGGAGTTGGAAGTTAGGAGTGGAGAGATCAGCAATGAAAGAGTGATAATTTTTGATTCCGGCATTTTGAAAACGTTCTTTTAGATTTCGTAAAATGGCAGGGCGCAGATCGGAAACGGTTAATTGAATATTTTTTAGTGTGTCATAGGCTAATATCGATTTTCCGCCACTGGCAGAGCAACAATCCCAGAGGGAAGTTGGGAGTTGTAAGAACTGAGTCGTGTGAATGAGGAATTCCTGGATACGTTGAGAACTGTAGTCTTGAACTACTACCTCATTATCTATGGTAAGTACCTTATCAATTTTGCTGGCATTGGGTAGTGATAAACAAGTTGGGTTAATTTTTTGAAAGGAGATTTGCTGATCAGTTAATTTTTGAATGGTAACTTTTTCTTTGCCGGGTCTGATACGTAAAAAAAGATCGGGCTGGATAAAATGTGAAAGGATAAATTCAGTTTGATCAATACCGCCGCTTAGTTCCTTGCCCCATGGGAAAATGGATTCGACAGTAAAAGAAGGACATTTTTTCCGGATAAAATCAATGCGCATTGTCAGATCACTCTCCCAGTTATCTATCCAGTTTTTTTCATACAATATTTGCCAGTCACCGGCGCTTTCATTGCACAAAAATAAAGCAATGCGCAATCTTTCTTCGATGGCCAACTCTTTTAATGCATGGCCGAGGCGGTAATAATTATAACAAAGATGAGATATCCATTTTCTGTCTTTTGAACCATGTTTCTTATGTTGCGAAAAATACTGTTTCAGAAAATGCAACAGGGGCATACTGCCATCATATTGCTGAAGGATAAAAATGGCTGTATTAAAATAGGATTGAAAACGCATACTTATAGTTCCAGTAAGGTCTTCACCGGATCTTTACCAAATAAAAGCAGTTCAGGATTTTCTAATAATTCTTTTATCCTTACCAGGAAACTCACACTCTCTCTGCCATCAATGATACGGTGATCATAACTTAATGCGAGATACATCATGGGCCGGATAACCACCTGGCCATTCACAGCCATGGGGCGCTCCTGTATCTTGTGCATACCCAGGATGGCGCTCTGCGGGATATTGATAATAGGCGTGCTCATCAAACTTCCGAATACACCGCCATTGGTTATGGTGAAGGTTCCACCCTGCAGCTCTCCGGCAGTTAGTTTACTGTCCCTGGCCTTGCCTGCCAGTTCCGCCACTTTCTTTTCTATTTCGGCCATGCCCATACTTTCTACATTACGCATTACAGGAACCGTAAGGCCCCTTGGCGTACTTACAGCGATACTGATATCCGCATAATCATGGTACAGAATATTGTCGCCATCCATATAAGCATTTACGGAGGGCCATTCAGCCAAAGCAATGGCACAGGCTTTTGCGAAGAAGCTCATGAAACCGAGATTCACGCCATGGGTTTCTTTAAATTTATCTTTATACAATTTTCGCAGTTCCATAATGCGAAACATATCCACTTCATTAAAAGTAGTGAGCATGGCTGTGGTATTTTTCGATTCTACCAGACGCCTGCTGATGGTTCTGCGCAGACTACTCATTTTTTCACTGCGTACATTTCGGCTGTACAATGCAACCCCGGCAAATGCTTTTTTACCAGGATTTGCCAATGCTTCCAGCACATCGTGCTTCAATATTTTACCACCGGAACCTGAAGGTGTAATAGAAGAAGTATCTACTTTTTTAGCAGCGATAATGGCTGAGGCAACCGGTGTTGCTTTAACATCATTGGAAACCGCTGTTACAGGTGCCGTATTGGTTTTGGGTTTGCCGGCGGGCTCTGTTACTTTCACATTTCCTTCCGGTTTAACAGTTGTTTCATCAATCTGTGCCAGTACATCCCCAATATGTAAAGTATCACCTTCTTTCACAAGCGGTTTTAATACACCCGCCTGCTCAGCATTCACTTCAAAAGTAGCTTTCTCACTTTCCAGTTCTGCAATCACTTCATCACGGTCCACCCATTCCCCTTCCTTTTTGGCCCACTTTAAAAGGGTTACTTCATTGATAGATTCTCCGATGGCTGGAACTTTAATATCAATCATTTTGTATAATTATTTGTGGTCAATTGCTTATCTAAACTTCTTACTACGAGCTAATTATTAATTCTTAATTATTAATTAAATATTAAAGGCCGTCTCAATAATCTCCGCCTGCTCCTGGTGGTGTACCTTATAATAACCTGATGCAGTGGAAGCGCTTGCATTTCTGCTGATCACGCCAAAATTGATAGTATTCAGGTTTATTTGAAGGAATGATGCGGCGCCCATATTCAAGGGTTCTTCCTGTACCCAGAACCAGGTAGCTTTTCCATACTTTCTATGCAATACCTCTATTTGTTTGAATGGCAAAGGGTATACCTGCTCAAGGCGTACAATAGCCATATCTTTTCTGTTATCCTTTTGCTGTTTTTCCGCCAGTTCAAAATATAGTTTCCCGGTACATAACAAAACTTTCTTTACCAATGATGCATCCTCTGCAAAGTTATCATCAATCAGTTCTCTAAAGCCGCCCCTGGTAAATTCGCTGATATGGCTATAGGTAACCGGATTACGCAGATTGGCTTTAGGCGAAAAATTAATCAGCGGCTTACGGAAACTCCAGGTTAACTGTCTTCTCAATGCATGAAACAGGTTAGCGGCAGTGGTGATATTGGTTACTACCAGATTCAGTTCTGCGCACAATTGTAAAAACCTTTCCATTCTGGCGCTGCTATGTTCAGGACCCTGGCCCTCATACCCATGGGGCAATAACATAACCACCCCATTCTGGCGCTGCCATTTCTGTTCACCTGCGGCGATAAACTGGTCAATCATGGTTTGTGCAC
>CAYHTC010000026.1:0-15284 GCA_964359445.1 uncultured Sediminibacterium sp.
ATGTTACCAAAGGAAAAATAAATGTGGCGCAACAACTTGCCTGTATAGAGCGGATCAGGTTTACCAGTCATATCCGGGATTGTATAGCTGATCTGTGTATTGAAGCTATCACAGAACGAAAAGAGGATAAAGCGGCTCTTTTTAGCCAACTGTCTGTTATTAATACACCCGCATCCATCTTTGCTACCAATACTTCCTCTATATCTGTTACTGAGTTGGCCGCCGCCGTTCAGCATCCATCGAGGGTGGTAGGCCTGCATTTTTTTAATCCCGCACCATTAATGCAACTGGTGGAAGTGGTTAAAGCGGCACAAACTGATACTGTTGTAGTGGAAGCAATGGTAACGCTCACGAAATTATTGGGCAAAATACCTGTTATATGTAATGATGCCCCCGGCTTTATCGTAAACAGGGTAGCACGGCAGTATTATCTGGAAGCGATGAAACTGGTTGAATCCGGACAGGCTACCGTTGAAACCATTGATGCCGTAATGGAAGCCACCGGATTTAAAATGGGTCCTTTCAGATTGATGGACCTGATCGGCATAGATATCAACTTTGCCGTAAGTAATATTGTATGGGGGGCATTGGGCAAACCTGAAAGACTCACACCCTCTCCCATCCAAAAAGCAAAACTGGAAACAGGTGAGCTGGGCAGGAAAACGGGTAAGGGGTTTTATGAATATGGGGAGTGATTGTTTTCACCACTTTTTTGTGATTTATATCACATTTTATAGTGAGGTAAGTCACTATAAAGCTTAATGGTTTGGCTTATTTTGTAATAACTTTGCGATAATCTATGCTGAATTCCCTCCCGGTAGACTGTAAGTCCTGTGCCCATAAAAGTAGTTGTATCTACAAAGTATTAAAGGAAAATGAAAGAGAGGCACTTAATAAGGGTAAAGTGGTAAATGGGTACAGGAAAGGTGAAATCATTTATAAGGAGGGTAGTCCGGCCACATCCTGTTTTTTTGTACAGGAAGGTGCAATAAAACTTTCCAAAGAAACACATTTAGATAAGGCGGTTTTCATAATCTTAAGGAAGGGCGGTACTACAATTGGTATGGAATCATTGGATAATAATTCTATATATGAATCTACCGCCCAATGCATTACAGACATTACCTGCTGCACAATCACTTCAAGAATTATGTATAGCTTAATTCAAAAAAATAAAGCGGCCTGTTCTTTTTTGGCATTTCAGTACAATGACTTTATTTCGGGCTTATTTACTCATTTAACCATTATGGGTACTGAAAAAGCGAATGTAAGAATAGCCAGATCATTACTAACACTTATGGAAGTAGGCAAAGGAAGATTAGGCAATATCAGGATTGAAGATCTGGCGGCAATAAGTGGCGCCACCCGCGAAACCACATCAAGAATTTTATCAAGAATGAAAATCAACAAACTTATATCTGTTAGCAATCGGGAAATAAACATACTTAATGAACAAAAACTTAAAGAGTTTATACAGAAATAGCAGGTAATTCAATCTGATTTTATCTAAACTCCCCTCCAACATTTTATGAAAAACTTTATCCATAATCTTGATAACGAAGTATGTCAAATGATAGTCAGCGTAGCTCCTTTGGGGATCGTACTGGTAGATTCTGAAGGAACCATTATTTACGTAAATCCAAGATGCGGAGAGTTATTTGAATATGATAAGGATGAGTTGATTGGGGAAAAAATTGAAATTCTTATTCCCGCCAGCGTTAAAAAGCAGCATATTGAATTACGTAGTTCATATTTTAGTAAGCCGGAAACAAAAAACATGGGAAGCGGCAGAGATTTATATGGGCTCAAGAAAAGCGGGGTACAGTTTCCTGTTGAGATAGGCTTGAATCATATGCAGAATAATGGACAAAAAATAGCTTTCGCGACAATAATTGATATAAGCGAAAGAAAGGAAAAAGAAGCATTAGCAAAAGCGAAAGAGGTGGCGGAAACGTCCAACCGGATCAAAGATGAATTTTTAGCGAATATGAGTCATGAAATACGAACGCCCATGAACGCAATTTTGGGATTTACCGATTTGATTTCACATAAAGTTCAGGGATCGGAAGAAAAGGAGTATGTAAATTCAATTAAGGTAGCCGGAGAAAACCTTCTTAATATTATTAATGATATACTGGATCTTGCAAAGATAGAATCCGGGATGATGACTTTCGAATCATATCCATTGGATATTTTAGGTCTTTTAAAATCCATTGATGTTTTACTGAGGCCAAAAGCCAGGGAGAGAAACCTGGAACTTTTATTTATATGTGAAGATGATATTCCTGAAACGGTTTATGGCGATACAACCCGGTTGACGCAAATTATTATCAATTTGGTTGGTAATGCCATTAAGTTTACTACTAACGGGAATATAACAGTTTATGCCAAAGTCATAAATAATGCCGAGGGCCGGACAGATATTCAATTTAAGGTATCGGATACCGGAATAGGTATGACGGAAGATAAATTAGAATTGATATTTGACCGGTTTAAACAGGCCGAAGACTATACAACCAGAAAATATGGCGGATCGGGATTAGGGTTGAGCATTGTAAAAAAACTTGTTGAAATGCAGGGGGGTACAATATCGGTAAACAGTGAATTAGGCAAAGGATCGCAATTCGTTTTTTCTTTACCTTTTAGAAAGTTTGAGAAAATAACGGGTTCCGGAACTAAGGGAGATATTCTAAAATCTGAACAACAGGATTTGAGCCACATTAAAATATTGGTGGCGGAGGATAATGAATTGAATGTAAAACTTGTGACGGCAATTTTTAAGAAATATAATATGATACCGGATATAGCATTAAATGGTAAAATTGCTATTGAGAAGCTAAAAAATTCCCACTACGATATTTTACTGCTTGATATGCAAATGCCTGAAATGAACGGATATCAGACAACATCCTACATAAGAGGGGAAATGCGAAGCAATATCCCTATCATCGCTTTAACAGCCCATGCGATGGCCGGAGAAAAAGAACGCTGTATTCAAATGGGTATGAATGATTATGTATCAAAACCGTTTGATACGGAGGTATTAATAAAAAAAATTATCAGCCTTACAACAAAATAAGGAAATCACGGTCGGTAACTAACGTTTTTAATATGTGAATTGACCTGTATGAGAGCAAAATCAGGTAAGCCGGATCAATCCGATGGAAAAAAAAACCACTTAACGAAATTGCACGCCCCCAAAAAAGAACTAAAATCAGGCATGGGGCCCAATGCCGGACCGGTGGAGCGTAGTGAGGAGGTGATTATATCTATTGAGCAAAAGCGAACAGAAAAAGAATTAGCCAACTATAAAGTTGCCTTAGACAGATTTGCCATTGTAGCCATTACCGATCAGAAGGGGATTATTAAATATGTAAATAATAATTTCTGTAAGATATCTAAATATTCCGCGGAAGAACTGATAGGCAAAGACCATAGCATCATCAATTCGGGATATCATCCTAAATCTTTTATTAAACATTTATGGACCACCATTGCCAAAGGCAAAGTATGGAGGAATGAATTATGCAACAAAGCGAAGGACGGAACATTTTATTGGGTAGACACGACTATTGTTCCTTTTCTGAATAACGAAGGTAAACCATACCAGTATCTGGCCATACGATCGGATATTACAGAACGAAAAACAGCAAATGATGAAGTTGCAAAACAGAACAAAGAAAAAGCAGCGGCACTGAACCGGATCACCGACAGTGTCATTTTTTTTGATAACGAATGGCGGTATACCTTTCTGAATGACGCTGCCATGGCTACCCATACTATGCGAAGGGAGGACATTATCGGCAAAGTATTATGGGATGTTCATCCTGAAATTGTCAATAGCGCTGTTTGGGATAAGTATAATGAAGCTATGCAAAAAAAGATTAGTGTAGAAATTGAAGAATACTATCCTCCATTGAAAATGTGGGAGGGTATCAAAATTTATCCTTCAGAAGACGGGTTAACTTTTTTTTCGAAAAACATAACCAAAAGAAAAAAATCAGAAAATGAAGTACGACTTATCAACGAATTATATGAGAATGTTTCTCTGGCAACCAGCGATACGATTTGGGATTGGGATATTGCAAAAGACCAAATAAAATACAATAGTAGTATGTATAAAATGTTTGGTTATACGGCTACTACATTCAATAGTATTTCAGATTCGTGGGAAGATAAAATTCATCCCGATGACTATAAGAGAGTTAACGATGCCGTAAACGAGGTTTTTGAAAAAAAATTACGTAACCTTCAGATTGAATACCGTTTCCGCGCTGCGGATAAATCGTATAAATATATTTTAGACAGGGCTTTTGTTATTTATGATAAAGAAGGAAAGCCTGTAAAAATGGTCGGCGCCATGCAGGATATTACCTGGCAAAAAGAAGAAGAACTACGTATAACCAAAGCCGCTATAGAAGCCCAGGAAAGTGAGAGAAATTATATCGGGCGTGAACTTCATGATAATATAAATCAAATCCTGACCGGGGTATTATTGAACCTGGAAAGGACAAAGCGTTTAGGAACGGGGGAAATTAAGGAGCTTGTTCAAACATCTCTCGATTATTTAAAAGAAGCTATTCATGATATCAGGACATTATCACACAGACTGGCCCCGGTATCGTTTGATGATATTTCTTTGAATATTCTTTTTGAAAGCCTGCTTGCCAATATTAATGTGGATAATCACTTTCAAATAAATCTGCATTTTGATGAATTTGATAAGGACAAAATCAGTAATGAGATTCAAATAAATTTATATAGAATATTGCAGGAGCAGGTAAATAACATTATTAAATATTCACAGGCAAATGTTATTGAAGTAAAAGTGACCCTTTCTGAAAACAGTATTAAAATGAATATATTCGATAACGGTAATGGATTCGATACGCAGCTAACACGAAAAGGTACCGGCCTGGCTAACATGAAAAAACGCGCCGAAATATTTTCGGGTTTTTTTACAGTGAATTCATCATTAGGTAACGGGTGTGAAATAATTGTTGAAATTCCCCTGAAGAATGAAAGGTAACCCCATAGCTGCCTTTTAGTAATTAATCTTTATTTTAACTGTTTTTGAAAATCTTGCCGCTACTTTTGCTTTTATGCGCATCGCGATAAACACCATAATTCTGCCAAAAGACCGCCTGAAAAGCTATGAGCCCTATGTGAAAGAAATCCTGGGCCGTATGGTGCGGCAACATCCGGAACATGAATTCATTTTTGTGTTCGATGGCCCCTATGGTGATGAGTTTATTTTTGCATCAAACGTAAAACCTGTTATCATTTCACCACCCGTCCGGCACGCTTTATCATTTGTTTATTGGTATAATATAATGGCCCCGTTGGTCCTGCGTAAATACAAACCGGATGTATGGTTGCAACCCTATGGTTTCTGCAGTCTTACTTCCAAAATTCCACAGTTACTGATAGTGCATGATCTTGCCTTTTCACAGCATCCTCAATTTATTACATGGCACCATCGCTGGTATCATCAAATGTTTACTAAACCATTTTTACGAAAAGCGGCTGGTATTGTAGCGGTATCTGATAAATTAAAATCTGATATCATACAACACTACCATGTGCCTGCCGAAAAAGTCAGCGTGGTTCGTGGTGCCGCAAGAATCGGTTTCCGGCCTCTGCCCTGGCAGGAAAAAGAACAGGTAAAAGAAGGCTTTGCAGACGGAAGGGAATATTTTCTGTTCACAGGCGGCATACGCCCGCTAAAAAATCTCATGAACCTGCTGAGGTCTTTCTCCCTGTTTAAAAAATGGCAGCACAGCAACATGAAATTATTGATTGCGGGCAGCCTGGCCAGGCAATATGATGATGTATGGATGAAACTAAAAACCTATAAGTACCGGGATGATGTGGTACCCTTAAACTATTTGCCCGATGAACAACTGGCAAGGGTTACAGCGGCAGCTTATGCAGTGATCCATTCTTCCTTTCCTGGGGGGTTCGGATTACCCGTTATTGAAGCCATGCAAGCCCTGGTGCCGGTCATCACTTCTACTACCGGCAGTATGCCTGAGATAGGGGGCGATGCTGCCTTATATGCCGATCCCGCTGATCCCGCTGCCATTGCCAAACACATGCTCACCCTGTATAAAGACGAAGCGCAAAGAAATACCCTGATAGAAAAGGGCAAACTGCATGCTGCAAAATTCAGTTGGGATGAAGCTGCAGAAAAGTGCTGGCAGCAAATAGTAAAGGCTGCCGGAAAATAAGGGATATTTTATGATCCCCTGTTTCAGCTTACTTTCGCAGTTCTTTACTTTTGCTTTTAAATATAACCAAATGCATACTTCAACCATTTCTATAGAAATTAATTTAGATGAAAACAAAGTGCCTCAACAGATTAACTGGCAGGCGAGCGACAGTTCAGCGGATATGAAGCAGTTGGCCAAATCCATGATGGTGGCTTTCTGGGACGGCGCCGATAAATCGGCGCTTCGTATAGATCTCTGGACAAAAGATATGATGGTGGATGAAATGGCCGACTTTTATTATCAAACCATGATGGGTATGGCCGATACCTATCTTCGTGCCACACAGCAAACAGAATTGGTTAACGACATGAAAAAATTTGCCAAAGATTTTTATAAAAAATTCAAGGAAACCCAATTAAAAGAAAACAAATAAAAATACCTGTATGAGCCTGGAAACAGAAGTGATGGCACAAATGAAAGATGCCATGAAAGCCAGAGACGAAGCCTTGCTTCGTGGTTTAAGAGCCATTAAAGCCGAACTCCTCAAAGTAAAAACGGAGCCCGGTGCCAATGGCCAGGTTACCGAAGAAGGCGAATTAAAAATATTGCGGAAACTGGTTAAGTCCCGCAAAGATTCTTTGGAAATTTATCAGCAACAAAACCGCCCCGATCTTGCTACCAAAGAGTCTGAAGAGATCGCCGTAATTGAAAAATTCCTGCCAAAACAGTTGAGTGAAGCAGAACTGAAAGAGGTAGTTGCTAAGATCATTTCCGAAACCGGGGCCACCGGCCCGCAGGATATGGGAAAGCTAATGGGCATTGTATCCAAACAACTGGCAGGAAAAGCGGATGGGAAAATGATTGCCGCTGCGGTAAAAGAGTTGTTGAATAAATAATTTCAGTGCAATGATTATTGATGTCATTTTTGTATTTCTGATGATTCTCTCAATCATCAAAGGTTTCCGCAATGGCTTTATTGTGGCGGCTTTCTCTTTTCTTGGCATCATTATCGGCCTGGCCGCAGCTATGAAACTTTCCACCCTTGTAGCGGGTTGGTTGCAGGATAGCACCCGTATCGCTGCCGCCTGGTTGCCTTTTCTGTCATTTGTATTCATCATGACAGGCATAATACTGCTGGTACGTTTAGGTGCATTACTCATTCAGTCTGCTATGGAAATGGTATTACTGGGCTGGATAAATAAATTGAGTGGTATTGTTTTATATGCCGCTTTATATATTACGTTGTTTAGTGTACTGCTTTTCTATGCCGAAAAAATTCACTGGATTAAAGCCGGTACCTTTCTGGCTTCCCGCAGCTATGCATTTATACAACCCTGGGGCCCCAAAGCCATTGACATTTTCGGTGCGATAATACCTCTGTTCAAAGGAATGTTTGAAGAACTCTCCCGTTTTTTTGAGAACCTGCCTCAACGTATTAAATAATTGTTACCGCCCTGCCGCACCAATCAGCCCTTTTTAGCGTAAAATCAGTATTTTAGCGTATATTATTTCAATCTGTACATGATGCCGGTTTTCGTTTGATAGTTTTTAAATGATTTTCCTTTTATTTGTACGAAACCAATAATGCCTGCTTAAGAAACTGAACAATGAACTACGAGATCAAACAACAGGATAAATTTAAGTTTATAGAAGTAGGAGAAGGTGAGCCATTATTATTACTGCATGGCCTGTTTGGTGCAATGAGCAACTTTAAAGACCTGGTAGAATATTTCAGAACCCGTTATAAGGTAGTGGTGCCTATTCTGCCTTTATTTGAACTGGATATTTTTCATACTTCCGTTGGCGGATTGGAAAAACATGTACAGAAATTTGTGGAGACCCTCGGGTATGATAAGATTCATCTGCTCGGCAATTCATTGGGAGGGCATATTGCCCTGGTACACGTTATCAAACATCCTGAAAAAATAAAATCACTCATACTCACCGGTAGCAGCGGATTGTTTGAAAACGGCATGGGTGACAGTTATCCGAAGCGGGGAGATTATGAATACATCAAAAAGAAAACCCAGCTAACCTTCTTTGACCCCGCTACAGCCACCAGGGAACTGGTAGATGAAGTTTTTGAGATCACGAATAACCGGATAAAAGTGATTAAAATTATTGCACTTGCAAAAAGTGCGATTCGAAATAATCTGGGTGAAGAATTAAATCAGATAAAAGTACCTACCTGCCTGATATGGGGAAACAATGATATCATCACGCCTCCATTTGTTGGACGCGAATTCAACCGCCTCATACCAAACAGTGAGCTGCATTTTATTGATAAATGTGGTCATGCGCCCATGATGGAAGTGCCTGACGAATTTAACAAGGTATTGGAAGATTTTTTACAAAGACAAAAGCAATCTACCGAAACTCCAGCTTAGTTTTTGAGAAACCTATTATATCAGAAAAAGCAATTATGCTGGCATCGCAATTAATTCATACCGGTTTTCCTGCTGTCAATTTGTTTGATAAGGCATCTCTTGTACTCAGACTGATGGATGAGTATGATGTTGTGCATCTCCCTGTATTAAGTGAAGAAAAATATGCAGGTATCATCAGCAAAGATGACCTGATGGATATAGACAAAACCGGATTGCTGGCCTCGGCAGAAAGATCCTTTCAAAAAGTGGCTGTAAAAGGCGAAGAACATTTTTTAACAGCATTAAAACTGATGGCCCAAAATGACCTGTCATTGCTGCCCGTGGTAAATGAACAGGCAGAATTATCGGGTGTTATTCCTGCCAAAGACTTGCTGCGCGCCATGTCTGCATTTGTAGGTAATGAGGAACGTGGGGGCATCATTGTACTGGAAGCGGATAAACGCAATTTTTCTTTTGGGGAAATCAACAGGCTGGTAGAAACCAACGATGCCTGGATCACACAACTTAATACGCATACTGAAAGCGATACCGGTTTGCTGGTAATAACCCTTAAAGTAAATAAAATAGAAATTTCCGACATCATTGCTACGTTTCAGCGTTATGAATACAATGTTCGATTCTATTTTGGTCAGGAAGAATATGCCAACGAACTCAAAGAAAACTATTATCACCTGATCTCCTACCTGAACATGTAAAAAAGGTATTTATTAATCGAAATATTGTAGATGAGGTTATTGCGTGTTATTGTTATTTTTCTTTTCATACTCCCTACTGTTTTCCCCCGGGCGCAGGATATCCGTATGGACGCAGATACCGCAAAGCCGGCATTGGCTGGTAGCGGTTTAAAAACAAGTCTGCCCGTAATCATAGGTGATATTTTCTTATCGGGCAATACGAAAACCCAAAGCCTTATTGTATTGCGTGAAATGCCCTTCAGAAAAGGAGATCGCCTGATGGAAAGCGACCTGGCAAAGCAGTTGATTCTTGCGCGGCAGCAACTGATCAATACAGCCTTGTTTGTAGATGTGACGGTATCTGTGGCCTCACAAAAAGGAAACGTTGTTTTTATTAACGTAGAAATGAAAGAGCGCTGGTACCTGTTCCCCCTACCCTATTTCCGGCTGATCGACAGAAATTTTAACCAATGGTGGGTAGATCAGAAACGGAGCCTCGGCAGGGTTAACTATGGCATTAAATTCATACAGAATAATGTGAGCGGCCGAAATGATAACATGGATATATGGCTTATTACGGGCTATACCCAACAGGTAACCCTCCGCTATAACCTTCCATTTTTTGATAAGAAATTAAAAAGCGGCTTCAATGTCGGAATCATTTATGCAACACAAAAAGAACTGAATTATGGAACAGGCAATAACAAACAATTGTTCTTTAAACAGGAAGACATTATTAAGAAGACGCTGCGGTTTGATATTACCTATTCTTACCGGCCCGATGTAAAACAAAGACACTTTTTCAGGGTGTCCTACAATAATGAACAGGTAGCAGATACGGTGCTAAAGATCAATCCGCAATATTATCCCGATAACAGGAGCCGGGTCAAGTTCATTGACTTCGGCTACCAGTTCAAATATTATAATGTGGATTATGTCTCCTACCCATCCAAAGGATTTTTATTTGCGGGGAACCTTTATAAACGCGGACTGGATAATGTATCTAATCTCTGGCTGGCCAGTGCAAGAGCAGTGTATTCAATTCCTTTTACCGCCACTTCCTTTCTGCATCTCGAAGGATTTGCCATGGTGAAACTGCCGTTTAATAATTATTTTTTTGACCAACGATTATTCGGGTATAATTATTTCCAGATGCGTGGCCTTGAATACAATGTAATTGATGGTGTACTGGGCGGATCACTCAAAACAACGGTGCATAAACAAATATTGTATTTTGTGCTTAAGAACCCTTTCCCAAGCAAAACGCACGATAAAATACCCTTCCGTATTTTCCTGAAAGCCTATGGCGATCTTGGTTATGGCTATACGCAAACACCGAAAAATACCAATACCTTAAATAATACCCTGCTCCGCACCTGGGGGTTTGGGATGGATATCGTCTCTATTTATGATTTTGTATTTAAAATTGAGTACAGCTTTAACCAACTGGGCAGGGAAGGCTTATATTTACAGTCGAGAAATGATTTTTAGGGGAGCGTAAACCAATAAACCAAAATGAAAGTAGCCATCTACAGTCGCGGCTTAGATTTTGAACAGGAAAATCCCCTGCTGGTATTGCTGGAAGAATTGACCCGTTGTCAAACAGCCATTTATATTTTTCACCAGGTGCTGGAGCAGTTTACCCTGCCTAAGCATTTGTATGATAAGATAATTCCTTTCAAAACATCCGATGACCTGAATGAGGATATTAATTTTTTGATCAGTATAGGAGGAGATGGTACAATGCTGGATACTGTTACGTTGGTTAAAGACAAACAAATTCCCATTGTAGGCATTAATTTCGGAAGGCTGGGTTTCCTGGCAAGTATCAGTAAAGAAGAATTAAGCAGTGCGGTTGATTCATTAATCAATGGTACCTATGTAATTGATAAAAGAACCCTTATTCACCTGGATTCCAATGAACCGCTTTTTGGAGATGCGCCTTTTGCTTTGAATGAATTTGCTATTCATAAAAGAGATATATCGCCAATGGTTAAAATCCATACCTATCTGAATGGTGAATTTTTAAATACCTATTGGGCCGATGGGCTTATTGTATCTACGCCTACCGGTTCTACAGGATATAATATGAGTTGTAACGGGCCTATCGTTTTTCCCGAATCTTCCAGTTTTGTGATAACGCCTGTGGCACCCCATAACCTCACTGTGCGCCCCATTGTGATACCCGATACCACCGTTATTTCTTTTGAGGTGGAAAGCCGTGCCGAGCAGTTTATCTGTGCCATGGATGCCAGAAGAGAAATTGTAAATAAAAGCATTCAACTGGCTGTAAGAAGCGAAAAATTCAGGGTCAGTCTTATCCGGCTTAACGAAAATAGCTTCTTATCAACCCTTCGTACAAAGCTGACATGGGGCCTTGATAAAAGAAATTAACTTTTATGGTATTGAAATTTGGTGCTATTTTACAATTCATATCCGATATATCCGAATCATGTTGAAAAGAATCATTCCAATATTCCTGCTGATTATGGGCCTGCAAAAGGCCCAGGCACAGTTGATGGAACCCTATGTACACCAGGGTGAAGTAGGTGTTTCATTTGGGTTGGCACATTATTTCGGTGATCTTAACCCAAATTCTGCCGTTAACCGGCCAAAAACAGCAGCCGGCATCTTTTTTCGAAAACAGATCAGCAATTATATTGGGATACGGGTATCCGGAGACTATGCCATGGTAGGCTATTCGGATGTTTATAGCAATAATCCGGTACAAAACGTACGCAACCTTAGTTTTAACAGCAATATTTGGGAACTGAGTATCGCCGGCGATTTTAACTTTTTTGAATTTCATCCCGGCTTTGAAGGATATGAATTTACGCCCTATGTAGGGCTGGGTATCGGTGTTTTTTCTTTCGATCCATATGCATATCTCGGCGGAGAAAAATATTATTTGCGCCAATTGGGTACAGAAGGACAGGGTAGCGCGCAGTATCCTGATCTGCTGCCATACAATCCCATTGCTCTCAGTATCCCTTTTACCGTAGGGGCAAAGTATGCTTTGAACGGGCGTACTAATGTTTTTGCCGAACTCAGTTACCGCTTTACCAATACAGATTATTTAGACGATGTGAGCGGATTGTATGCGCCGGACGCCTTTCCTCCACTACCCGACGGATCACCCTCTCCTGCTTTTCTGCTTCAGGACAGGAGCTATGAAACAGGCAGCTCTATTGGTATTAAAGGCAAACAGCGGGGCAATAGTTTACAAAAAGACGCTTTTGCCACTGTAAAAATCGGGGTCTCATTTAACCTGCAGTCTTACCATTGTCCGGTTCCCGTTTCTAAACGGTAATCCTTTTTTAAGGCAATAGGCTGATTTTAGCATATTTTATCCCGCCATGCCCTGATTTTGTTACATTTGCACCCTAAATGAAGGTAAGACCATGCAGGAAGGCCTCTTAGACCGGATTGATAAGGATCGGTTGCCGCAGCATATAGCTATCATCATGGATGGTAATGGACGTTGGGCCGAAGAAAAGGGCCAGGATCGTTTATATGGTCATTTCCATGGGGTAGAAAGTGTTCGGGATATTGTGGAAGGGAGCGCCGAACTGGGGATCCGTTACCTGACTTTGTATGCGTTCAGTACTGAAAACTGGGACAGGCCACAGCCGGAAGTGGACGGGTTAATGTCATTACTGGTAGAGACCATCCATAAAGAAGTACCTGTTCTGAATAAAAATAATATCCGGTTACATGTGATAGGAGATCTGAAAATGTTACCTGAGTTTGCCCGTAATGAGTTGCAGGAGGCATTGGAAAAGACTTCCCGTAACACGGGCCTCAATCTCATTATGGCATTGAGTTACAGCAGCCGGTGGGAACTGGTAAATGCAGTAAAAAATATCGGACTGGATGTACAAGCCGGCAAAATAGATCCGGCGGCGATTACCCAGGATACATTACAGCAATACCTGTCAACCAGCCAGTTTCCCGATCCGGAACTGATGATACGTACCAGCGGCGAATACAGGATCAGTAATTTTCTTTTATATCAACTGGCCTATGCCGAATTATATTTTACCAATACCCGTTGGCCCGATTTCCGCAAACATAACCTCTATGAAGCCATTATTGACTTCCAGGGAAGAGAGCGGAGATTTGGTAAAACAGGTAATCAAATACAGGAGGAAACCCAATTGGCATAGTATAAACAATCCCTTACTTTAGATGAAGCGGGTGATTTAACAAACACTTTTCATTATTCCAGTTAATTTGCCCCGCCTGAAAACCCGAACCATTGCTGAAAGAAACACAATGTTTTCTCTCGGCCAGCAATACCACAAACCGAAACCGGATGCAGAAACTGTACAAATTTTTAGTGTTGGCTTTAGTAACATCGCTCGTGAGTTTCTCGGCCCTGTCGCAACAAACAACAGAATCAGATACTACCATCACTTCTATTGATGCGGACCTGATTAATATATTCAATCAGAAAACGGCTAAGAAATATAAAATTTCTGCAGTTAAAGTAGTCGGAAACCTTTTCTTCGACGAAAACCTCCTGATCTCTATTGCCAATATCAATGTAGGTGATGAAGTGGCAATACCCGGCGGCGATAATTTTTCAAAAGCGATAACCAAACTCTGGGGACAGAATTACTTCTCCAACGTAGAAATTTTTATTACCAAACTGGAAGGAAGAAATATTGAAATAGAAATTGCCGTTACAGAAAGACCCCGCCTGTCTAAATTCTTTTTTAAAGGGGTTAGAAAAGGGGAGAGCGAAGATCTTGCCGGTAAAACCGGGTTGGTACCCAACCGTGTGATCACAGAAAACATGAAGATTTCCGCTATTGAAGCCATAAAGAAATTTTATGCAGAA
This sequence comes from uncultured Sediminibacterium sp., assembly GCA_964359445.1. Lineage (GTDB taxonomy): Bacteria > Bacteroidota > Bacteroidia > Chitinophagales > Chitinophagaceae > Sediminibacterium. The sequence continues at coordinate 14,117 of CAYHTC010000026.1, forward strand.
AAAGGATTTCTCGATACTAAAGTAAAGATCATTGAAAGAAAAGATACCACTTTCGCCAATACACTGGCTCTGGATTTTATTGTTGATAAAGGGCCCAAAGTAAAGATTAATAATATCAATTTTGGCGGCAATACCATTGATGGTAATAAACTCAAAAAACAGTTTAAGGATACAAAAGAGCAATCAAGGTTAACCCTGTATCCTACTTTTGATAAAGGACAACTATTCCCTCCTAAAAGATATCTTTTTCAACAGTATATACGTGAAACCGGATTTCTCAGTTTCACCAAAACAAGAAAAGTACTTGATCCTTATGTTCGGATTAAGTTAACATCGGCAAAATTCGATGAGAAAAAATATACCGACGATAAAGAAAATATTCTTGATTATTATAATACTCTCGGTTATCGTGATGCGGTGATTGAAAAAGATACCGTATACCATACACAACAGAGAGGCAGCCTTAACATAGACCTGAAAATAAATGAAGGTCACAGATACTATTTCGGAAATATAACCTGGAGAGGAAATACAAAATATTCGGATTCTGTTTTAACCCGCATACTCGGTATCCGTAAGGGCGATATTTATAACCTGGGCACACTCAATAAAAAATTAGGTAAGTCTGGGGCCCCCGATGGTGGCGATGTAAGTGGTCTTTACCAGGATGATGGCTACCTGTTTTTTAGAACCGATCCTGTAGAAACCGCTGTTTATAATGATACCATCGATTTTGAGATTCGGATTATGGAGGGTCCGCAGGCTACTATTAAAAATATTCGTATCAGCGGAAATGACCGTACCAAAGAGTATGTGATCAGGAGAGAGCTGAGAACCATTCCAGGCGAAAAATTCAGCCGTACCGATCTGATCCGTTCTCAACGTGAGATCGCGCAACTGAATTATTTTAACCAGGAAAAAATAAAAATAGATCCCGTACCCAATCCGGAAGATGGTACCGTAGATATCAATTACGGTGTGGAAGAAAAATCAAGCGATCAACTGGAACTGAGTGCCGGCTGGGGCGGCTATATTGGCTTAACAGGCACCCTTGGTGTATCCTTCAACAACTTCTCTATCCGGAATATTTTCACAAAAAAAGCCTGGGATCCTTTGCCAATGGGCGATGGACAAAAATTAAGTCTGCGTGTACAGAGTAATGGTAAAG
>CAYHTC010000027.1:0-15255 GCA_964359445.1 uncultured Sediminibacterium sp.
TTATTAATTACTAATTAATAATTGCTATTACTGCATTGATTCCAGCAACCGTGCCCCCTCTGCTTTTGTAGTTACATCATCTGTTGTTCTGGTGGGCAGTTTAACCAGTTTATTCAATACTTCAATAGCCTGCGCCGGCTTACGGTTCTCTTTATAGGCAAGGGCAAGATACAGGTAGTTTGTTACAAAATAGGGTTCCAGGCTTTTACATTTTTCCATGTATTGAATGGCTTTCTCTATATCCCCGTCCGGTAATCCGCCATAAAATAATTTGACAGCTATTTTTTTAAGGCCGGATAAAGTAATCATCCCGTAATGCCATTTACCCAAAATATAATTGGCTTTGGCATGGTTGGGATTAATGGATAAAGCCTTATCTGCATAGCGCTTTACGTCTTTCATGTAAGCAACTATTTTTTTATTCTCCGTTTCCACATCGGTCATTTTTCCGGATGCCATCGACATCGCATAATTCGCATCGGCATTATTACTATCTGCGAGGATGGCCCTGTTGGCGTAGGCCAATGCAGTTTCTACATACAAACGTTTGGCGTTTTTGCCGGTTTGCTTGTTGGCAAACATCACATTCAATTCGGCAGCTTTAACCAGCGCTTTCGTGTTAACGGGCTGGAGTAAAAGTAGCTGTTTATACTTTTCCATTGCTTCCGGCTCCTTTTGTTGCTTTTCTAAGTTGTCCGCCTCTTTCAACAATAAGTTAATATCCTGTGATTGTGCAGTAAGAAGTATGCAGGAGAAAAAAATGGAAAATAAAAATTTTATCATTTCTATCAGGTTTACGGTTTATTTCGTTTTAATTCAAAACTTACTCCAACGCTTCCCTGAAATTGAGAAATAGGTGGATGAATTTTCCTGATTGAAACAAACACTTCTTCTGCCAGAGAAAACTGTGCCAGAATTTTTTGGGCAATATCCGTAATGACAGTTTCCAGCAATGGCGTTGGTATCTCCATTCTCTTTTTTACCAGTTCATACACAGCCACATAATCGATTGTGTCGGCTATGTGTTTTACCGGTAAATACCGCGGCATGTGTTTGATGCTGATCTGCAACTCAAACTCATTACCCAATATTTTTTCTTCTTCATAAATACCATGGTGTGCGAAGAGGATGAGGTTGTGGATGTGTATGGATAACATAGGAGTTGCTATTACTTACTGCTTTGCTTACCACTCAAATATCTCTCCGCATCCAGTGCGGCCATACAGCCACTGCCTGCGGCAGTTACAGCCTGGCGGTAGTGTTTGTCCTGAACATCCCCCGCGGCAAAAACACCTTCAATATTGGTTTGAGAAGTTCCGGGAACGGTTTGGATATAACCCGTTTCATCCATGTCTAACCAGCCTTTAAAAATGTCACTGTTGGGCTGGTGACCAATGGCTACAAAAAAGCCGCTGATGGGAATTTCCTGTGTTTGCTTTGTCTGGTTATTTTTAATACGAACAGCTTCCACTTTCTTCCCGCCTAATATTTCGTCTGTATCTGTATTCCAGTACACTTTAATATTGGGTGTATTAACTACCCTGTCCTGCATTATTTTACTCGCCCGCATTTTGTCTCTTCTAATGAACATGTGAACGGTGGTGCATAGTTTAGACAGGTACATGGCTTCTTCTGCGGCAGTATCACCCGCCCCAACGATGGCCACTTCTTTACCGCGAAAGAAAAAGCCATCGCAAACAGCACAGGCGCTTACGCCAAAACCATTCAATCGTTCTTCACTTGGAATGCCTAACCATTTGGCAGAGGCGCCGGTGCAAATAATTACTGAATCAGCTTCAATCAATTTTTCTTCATCAATCCAAACTTTATAAGGTTGTTGACTGAAATCGACCTTAGTTGCCAATCCATAACGGATATCAGCCCCCATCCTGGTTGCCTGTTTTTCAAAATGAACCATCATTTCCGGACCCTGAATACCATCTGGAAAACCGGGATAATTTTCTACATCAGTAGTAATGGTTAATTGTCCGCCAGGTTGAATTCCCTGGTATAATAATGGTTTCATATTGGCTCTGGCAGCGTAGATAGCTGCGGTATAACCTGCCGGGCCAGAGCCAATGATCAATACCTGTACTTTTTCAGGAGCATCATTTTCCATATTGATATGTTTTTAAAAAGATTAGTCAAATATACATATACACCCATTCTGTTTACTGTTGCAATTTTTACAAAAACAAGTATTATTCAGGAATAATCAATTGCTTGTATTGGACTGCGTATCCACAGAAAGTAGTACCCAATCCGCCATTCCTGATATTCCCTGTTACTTTACCCGGAGCCGCGGGTAATTGGTTTAGTGAAGGATGGGGTAAAGAAATCAAAACCCCTCTGTTTTGAGCAGAAGGGCTTTTATCAGTTAATCGTGTAAAATTTTATCCCAAATATGCTTTCAATGCATTGCTGTAACGGGCTTTCTGCAAACGTTTAATGGCTCTTTCTTTAATCTGGCGGATACGCTCTTTGGTAAGATCATATTTCATGCCAATCTGTTCGATGGTAACACCATTTTCTCCGTCCAGTCCAAAATAGGCGTTTACGATCTCTGCTTCACGGGGGCTAAGTGATTTCAGTACCCTGCGAATCTCTTCACGAAGTGAATCTTTCATCACATCTTCATCCGTATCATCACTACCTTCCAGCAGATCTCCCATAGCCACATCCTCTGCCTCGTGTACCGGGGCATCCAGTGAGGTATGACGGGTATTGCTCTGGAAAATATTGTTGATCTCCGTTTCACTCATCTCCAGTATTTCGGCCAGTTCTTCAGTAGATGGCTCACGCTCATGCTCCTGTTCAAAAGCCATATAGGCTTTATTGGCCTTATTATAGGTACCTATTTTGTTTTGTGGCAAACGAACCAGCCTGCCCTGCTCGGCCAATGCCTGTAAAATAGACTGACGAATCCACCACACGGCATAGGAAATGAATTTAAAACCTTTGGTTTCATCAAAACGCTGGGCAGCTTTTATCAGGCCGAGATTGCCTTCATTAATCAGGTCACTCAAAGAAAGACCCTGGTGTTGATATTGTTTAGCCACAGAAACCACAAATCGTAAGTTAGCCTGCACTAATTTATCAAGTGCACGCTGATCTCCCATTTTGATCTTCTGAGCCAATGTGGTCTCTTCTTCCGGGTTGATCATCGGGATCTTGGAAATTTCCTGCAGATACTTTTCAACGGCCTGGGAATCACGGTTGGTTATCTGTGTAGCGATCTTGAGCTGCCTCATGTTGTGTTATTACGGGTTCTTGTTAGATATAAACGACTTAAAGACCACAATTGTTTTGTAAACGTTGTAAGGAAACCGTTAAATTATGGGTTGTTTCTTTCAAAAGTCAGCAAAGGTACGTTGCAGCAGCCAATTTTGCCAGCTTTTGTGGAAAAACTTGAATAAATGGGCAAAAAAATGCCATGTTTTGCCAAAATGCGGATAAATTAAACGCAAACAGACCCTCTAAAAACTTCTGTTTCCTTTTATCTTCGCAGCTTATGATAGATTTCAGATCAGATACCGTTACCCGCCCCACCCCCGGTATGCTGGATGCCATGATGAAGGCTAAAGTTGGGGATGATGTTTTTGGTGAAGACCCCTCTATTAACCAGTTGGAAGCTTTGAGTGCCTCTCTTTTTGGAATGGAAGCCGCTTTATTTTGTCCGAGTGGCACCATGACTAACCAGATAGCCATCAAATGCCATACACAACCGGGTGATGAAGTGATTTGTGAGCGCTTATCGCATGTATACCAATATGAAGGAGGTGGTATCGCTTTCAATTCAGGGGCCTCAGTTAGGCTGATAGAGGGAGATCGTGGGAGGATAACGGCCGGTCAGGTAAAAGAATCCATCAATCCGGATGATGTGCATAAGCCAAGCTCTACGCTTGTTTCGTTGGAGAATACCGCCAATCGTGGTGGTGGTAGTTGTTACAATTTTGCTGATATCCAGTCTATTAAAGAGGTTTGTTTACAAAATAAATTAAAGCTGCACCTGGATGGCGCCCGTTTATACAACGCCCTGGTAGCTAAAAATGAGACCCCTTTGCAGTATGGGGAAGTATTTGATTCTATTTCTATCTGTTTAAGCAAGGGTTTGGGAACGCCGGTTGGCAGTGTACTTATTGGTACAAAAGAACTGATCCGGAAAGCCAGAAGAGTGAGAAAAATATTTGGGGGAGGTATGCGACAGGCGGGTTTTCTGGCTGCGGCCGGAATCTATGCACTGGAGAACCATGTAACCAGGTTGGCTGAAGATCATGCACATGCCCAACAGATTCTGCGTGAACTGGTAAAGAAGGATTTTACAGGAGAGGTATTACCCGTGGAAACGAATATTATTATTTTTGAAGTGAAGGAACGGTTTACCGCCGCTGAACTGGCAGCTAAATGTATGGAACAGGGTATTTTAGTGATAGCCATTTCACCCAGACAAATAAGGATGGTGGTACACCTCGATATACGTCCGGAAGATGTACAAAAAACCCTCGAAGTGATACAATCTTTGTAGACAGGTCATTTCAATTTTCAGAAACTATTATAATCAGCATAGCTATGTTACCCAGAATTAACCCAACGAATACCCAGGCCTGGTTTTTATTAAAGAAACACCACGATGAAGAAATGAGCCGCCGGCACATGCGCGACCTGTTTGCGGCCGATAAAGAGCGCTTTCATAAATTTTCCCTTGTACTCGGAGATATCCTGTTTGATTACTCCAAGAATATTATCAGTCAAAAAACACTGCAACTGCTATTGCAACTGGCAGATGATTGTAAGCTGAACGATGCGATACATGAAATGTTCGCGGGTATCAGGATTAATGAAACAGAACAGCGTTCGGTTTTGCATACTGCCCTTCGTAATTTTTCCGATTCAGCTATTTTGGTGGAAGGAAAAGATATCATGCCAATGATCCGCAAAGTGCAGCGGCACATGAAAGATTTTTGTGAACAGGTGCATAGTGGTAAATGGAAAGGGTATACCGGTAAAAAGATCCGCTATATTGTAAATATAGGTATCGGCGGCAGTGATCTGGGGCCGTATATGGTAACTGAGGCGCTTCGACCCTACCGTAAAAATGGTATAGAATCTTTTTTTGTGAGCAATGTAGACGGAACACATATTGCAGAAACCCTCAAAAAAGTAAATCCGGAAGAAACCATTTTTCTGGTAGCCTCCAAAACTTTCACTACCCAGGAAACCATGACCAATGCGCATACCGCCAGGAACTGGTTTTTAGAACAGGCAAAGACAGAAGCACATATAGCCAAACACTTTGTGGCCCTGAGTACCAATGAAAAAGATGTGACAGCTTTTGGTATCGACAAAGCGAATATGTTTGAATTCTGGGATTGGGTGGGTGGAAGATATTCATTGTGGAGCGCCATTGGTTTATCCATCGCATTAACCATTGGGTATGAAAATTTTGAACAATTACTGAAAGGCGCTTATGCCGTTGACGAGCATTTTAAAAAAGAAAAGTTCGACAAAAATATACCTGTCCTGATGGCATTGATTGGCATCTGGTATACCAATTTCTTTGGAGCGCAAAGTGAAGCTATTCTGCCATATGACCAATACCTGCATCGTTTTGCGGCTTATTTTCAGCAGGGTAATATGGAAAGTAACGGTAAGTCGATTGACCGTAGCGGTAACCCTGTTAACTACGCTACCGGACCTGTTATCTGGGGAGAACCCGGAACCAATGGACAGCATGCTTTTTATCAGTTGATACACCAGGGAACCCCGCTGATACCCTGCGATTTTATTGCACCCGCCTTAAGTCATAATGCGATTGGCGACCATCATGTGAAACTGTTATCAAACTTTTTTGCCCAAACGGAAGCGTTGATGAACGGGAAGTCTGAAAATGGTGTGAAAGTGGAATTGATGAAGGCAAATAAAAATGAAGAAGAGATCAAAAAATTAGCGCCTTTTAAAATATTTGATGGCAATAACCCTACCAACTCCATACTGGTAAAAGAGATCACACCTTATTCGCTGGGCAGCCTGATTGCTTTATACGAGCATAAAATATTTGTGCAGGGTGTTATCTGGAATATCTTCAGTTTTGACCAATGGGGTGTTGAACTGGGCAAACAACTGGCCAACCAGATATTACCGGAGTTAACCGATGATGAACCGGTAAGCTCACATGATACTTCTACCAATGGGTTGATTAACGCATTTAAGGAATATCGAAAGACGGGGATGAATGTAGCATAAACCAATAATAAATTAATGGAAGATATACTAATACGGCCGGTTCGTTTAACTGATAATGCTGCTATGGCCGGTATTATCAGAAAAAGCCTGGAAGAGTTTGGTGCCAACCGGCCGGGTACGGTTTATTTTGATGATTCTACGGATCACCTGTTTGAATTGTTTGAATCAACACCCCGGAGCGCTTATTTCATAGCTGAAAAAAATGGTATCCTGTTGGGCGGTGCAGGTATTTTTCCTACAGAGGGCTTACCGGATGATACCTGTGAACTGGTAAAAATGTACCTGACTTCAAAGGCAAGAGGTATGGGACTGGGTAGAAAAATGATTGCGCATTGTTTGGAAGTGGCTGCCATAGAGGGTTTCAGTCAGGTATATCTGGAAACGATGCCTGAATTAAAAAAAGCGGTAAGCGTGTATGAAAAATTTGGCTTTGCATTTCTTCCTGCACCGATGGGTAATTCCGGGCATTGCGGATGCGATATGTGGATGATCAAAAAGAGATAGATATTCGCCTGTTACCCTGTTACCATTTGTCTACTTCCTCAGAAGCGCCATTATCGGCGGTTGCGGCATCTGTAATGGGTGTTGTTGGTGCCGGCACTGCATCTGTGATGATTTCTGTTGCTGCTTCAATAGGTTCCGGTGCTGGTTCTGTTGAAATAACCGGTACGAAAGCTTCTCCGGTTTCTGAAACAGGGTTTTCACCATCTCCTTCGGGATATTCATGGTTAAAAGCATCAAAATCGAAATCGGGCATTAAGTCCGTTTTCACGTAATCAATGGCTTCACCCAAAGCCTTAATAAACTTATTGAAATCTTCTTTGTAGAGGAATATCTTATGCCTGTCATACCCATTATCATCAAACCGCTTGCGGCTTTCTGTGATGGTCAGGAAGTAATCATTTCCACGGGTTGCCCGTACATCAAAAAAATAGGTTCTTCTTTTTCCGGCCCTGATACGTTTGCTGTAAACACTTTCCATCTTTTTGTCATTGTTCTCGTACGCCACAGTTATTAGGTTTTTGATTTTCGAAATCTATTTTTAAGTGGCACAAATATAGGATTGTTTCAGCATTAGCAAAATTTTGGGAGAAAGTCTGTATTCCCCCTGCCTGTATGGTCAGTCGGGCCCGTATAATATGCTTACCCTTCTTTTTTTTCTTCAGTAAGTTGCAACCGGTATAAATCCGCATAATACCCGTTATGGGCCATTAACTGCTCATGCGTACCCTGTTCGGCCAGTTTTCCCTGTTCCAGTACAATAATATTATCGAAGCGGAATGTGGAGAATATGCGGTGGGTAATGATAATGGCTGTTTTGTTGTTCAGGTACCGATAGAGATTATCAATAATGGTTTTTTCTGTTTTGGCATCTACCGCACTCAAGCAATCATCAAATACAACAATCTCCGGTTCTTTGATCAGTGCCCTGGCAATGGAAATTCTTTGTTTTTGTCCCCCGCTCAAAGTAACCCCCCGCTCCCCTATCCTTGTTTCGTAGCCATGACTGAATTCCAGTATTTCCCGGTGTACACCTGATGCCATGGCTGCCTGAATAATCGTATCCTTTGGGGCTTGTTCTGACAGTCCGAAACGGATATTATCACTAACCGTATCACTGAATAAAAAAACATCCTGCTGTACATAGCTGATCTGTTCGCGAAGCTTTTTCAGGTCAAATTCCTTAATATCCCGGTTACCAATACGGATACTACCCATCGTGGGATCATAGAACCGTAATAAAAGCTGTGCCAGTGTTGATTTGCCGCTGCCTGTACGGCCGAGTACCAAAATTTTTTGCCCCTGGTGAATATGAAGATTAATATGCTGTAAGGCTTTAATACCCGTATGCGGATAGGTAAAACTCATATCATCAAATACAATATCTCCTGTTACATCGCTCTTTACCTGGTTGGGTTGATTGGTGATTGCGGGTGTTGTTTGCAGAAATTCATTTAACCTTTTTTGTGAGGCGGCTGCACGTTGTATCATGCTGGCCGTCCAGCCAATGGCGCTCACCGGAAAGGTGAGCATATTGATATAGATAACAAACTCAACAATTAATCCAACCTTACTGGTATCCTGTAAAGCCTGTATGCCGCCAAGCATAATGGTTACCAGGGTACTAAGCCCAATCATCAATGCCATACTTGGAAAATAGATGGCTTCTACTTTAGCGAGGCCGATGGCATTCTTTTTATATTCCTCACTATTTTTCTGAAAGAACTTAAGCATGGCTTTTTCCTGTACGAAAGATTTTATAACACGGATGCCTGAAAAAGATTCCTGCGCATTCGTTGTAAGATCAGAAAGCAGGGACTGTATTCTTTCGCTTTTTTTATTGATGATGCTGTTTACCAGATAAATGGTGATGGCCAGAACGGGTAAAGGCGCCAATACCATTAATGTGAGTGATACATCTTTGCGAAGCATATTCACTAAACAAAAGCCAATTAGCGTAATCAGGTTTATGAGGTACATGACAGCAGGGCCCGTAAACATTCTTACCCTGCTCACATCTTCGGTCATACGGTTCATCAGGTCGCCGGTACTGTGTGTTTTGTAGAAGTTGGTATCCAGTTTCTGGTAGTGTTGAAAGATTTCATTTTTCTGGTCAAACTCTATATAGCGGCTCATGACAATAATGGTCTGCCGCATAAAAAACATAAGGATACCGCGTATTAAGGCCAGTAACAAAATAGTAATACTGCATAGGGCAATCAGCCAGCCAAAACTTATATGGGCCGATTGTATAGAATCAATGAACAGGTTTACCAGGCGGTCATGCACCGGTCTAACAACGGCAGGATGCGCGCCAGGCAGGCGTTGCTGTACCTCATTAATCACGAACCCCATTACCTGCGGCGCCAGTACTGCAAAATAATTAGAGGATATCACAAATAGCATTCCTATGAAGAAACGTTTTCGATACTTCCAGAAATATTTATTGATTGTCGAGAGATGCTTCAACGATATTTTATTTTATTCGGGTAAATTTCTTAAGAAGAAATCCCTGATATTTCCACCCATTATTTTTTCGATACCGGTTCTTGTAAAACCGAGTTTCAGCAGTTCGGTAACAATCAACGGTGTACCGGTTACATCAAAATGCATTTCAAAAGCGCCATCCCAGTCGGAGCCAAGGGCCACTTTATCAATCCCGATTTTATCTGCTACGTATTTGATGGTACTGGCAGTTGCGGCTGCATCCTTACCACAAACGGCGGTTTCCCATAAGCCTACCCCCACCAATCCGTTTCTTTTGCCTGTTTCAAGTAAATGTTCATCAGAAAGATTGCGCTGGTTATCACAAACGCCTTTCACACCCGTATGTGATACCAATACCGGCCCATCATGGTATTTAAACACATCATTGATGGTATTTTGAGAGGCATGTGCCAGGTCGATGGTGATATGCAGGCTATCCATCTTTTTAATCAACTGTATTCCTTTTTCTGTTAATCCGCCTTTTTGCATGCCATGTGCAGAGCCGGCCCATTCGTTATCAAAGAAATGCGCGAGGCCAATATATCGAACGCCGGCTGCATACATTTCATCCAGGTTTGCCAGATCATTCTCCAGCGGTTGCGCTCCTTCCAGTCCCAGCATACCTGAAGTGAGCCGGTGGTTTTTTTCCCTGTCTGCAATAAATTGATATAACCCTTTTTTATCGGTTATCACCCTGAATTGCCCATTTGATTTTTTGGCAAATGCATGCAGGGCGCCGCATTGATGCAGGGTTCTTTTTTTGATGCTGAACCAGGTGCCGGGCGGTTGTAACTGGGCAAAACTAAGAAAGCCAATCTGGTCAGAATTACCGGGGTTCTTTTCTATATTGATGCCTGCCGGCACTTTACTAACAATCGTAAATACCTGAAAAGCCATATTGGCCTGTTGCATTCTGGGTAAATCAATATGCCCATACGCATGTTGCTTCAGAAAATTGCGATCCCATAGTAAAGCATCGCAGTGGAGGTCGGCAATAAACGGAATGGAATCATACCAGCCAATCTTTGCAAATGGCCCTTTAACCGTGGATTTGTTTTTCGATCTGTCGAGATACTGTGGTACAAATACAAAAAACATTGCTGCCAGTACCAGAAAACCAATCAGTAATATCCTGACAATCTTTTTCATGAATGATTTTTTTAAAAAAAATAATTGATTTCACCTTTCACTTTTAACGTAAGAATTCCTGCTGTAAAAGAAACACTATAACACCTGCTATAAAACCTACCAATGCCAGCCAGCCTATTTTCTTCAGATACCACATAAAGTCAACCTGCTCAATACCCATAACTGCCACACCCGCGGCTGTGCCGATAATGATGGCGCTGCCACCGGTTCCGGTGGTTAAAGCAAGGAATGTCCAAAATGAATGGTCCACCGGATACGTGGTTAAATCATACATCCCCTGTGAAGCGGCAACCAGGGGCACATTATCTACAATTGCGGAAAGTAGTCCTAATGCAATACCAATTAAATAATCATTTTGTAAGCCATTGCTTAGTATGGTGGCCAGTTGTTTGAGTAAGCCAAAAGACTGTAAAGCGGATACGGCCAATAATATGCCTAAAAAAAACAGAATACTGGGAGTATCTATTTTTTGTAAGGATTTGGCAACTGTGTACCGTTCTGCTATTTCAGGTTCTTTACTTTTATGGATAAGGGTATTGATTATCCACATCATACCCAGTGCAAGCATCATACCCATAAACGGAGGCAAGTGGGTAATGGTTTTAAATACCGGCACAAAAAGTAAAAAACCTATACCCGTAAACAGGGAAATATTCCCATCCTTTTTTTCTTCTTTTGTACATACTAATGAAGGGATTACAGCTATTTTTAATCCTCTGAACCGGTAAGCAATGAGTAAAGCGGGAATGCCACAGGCAATCAGGCTTGGCAGTATCAGTTGCTTCATAATATTCAGCGCGGTAATTTGTCCGCCTATCCAGAGCATGGTAGTGGTTACATCACCTAAAGGAGACCATGCGCCTCCTGCATTGGCTGCTATTACGATCATGCCTGCAAACCAAAGCCTGTCTTCTTTTTCAGACAATATTTTTGTACAGAGGGATGTCATTACGATGGCCGTGGTCAGATTATCGAGCAAGGCGGAAAGAAAAAAAGTGAGTACCGCTATAAAAAGTAAAAGTCCTGCTTTACTGGTTGTTTTTATTTGTTGGGTAATAATGTCAAAGCCATTATGAGAGTCTATTAACTCCACAATCGTCATGGCTCCCAGCAAAAAAAACAGAATGGAAGCAATTTCTCCCAAATGATGCAGCAATTCTTCCGTTACGGTTGGCGGGGAATCGGTCTGGAGTATATAAATTGTCCAGCAAAGCACTCCTGTAATTAAAGCGGATGCCGCTTTATTTAGCTTTAACTGATGCTCAAAAGCTATGGCAGCATAGCCCAATACAAAAACGAGGATAAGTAAGGTTGCAATCATCTGGAGGTAAACTTAATATAAAAAATTAATATTCCCTTCGCCCTGCCTTAGGCTATAAAGATCATTTGTTTCTTTGTTCTTCATTTGTTCCTGCACAAAGTAAATTATCCCCACCAGGGGGGCGGTGGTTTTATTATGGATATTAAAAAGCCCACCGTCGCTAAAGTTATGGTGGGCCGGCGCGGAGAGTTAGGGATTTGTAGCCCCTTCTCAAATCTTTTGTTATCAATATTTTCAAGAGGCAGTAAACTTCGGGTAACCGAATTTACCCCCTCGCCTATTTGACTTCAATTACAATCATATCCCAATATTTCAACAATGGAAGTGTAAACTTAACAGTGCTTCCCGCTTGTGTAAAACTTAATAGTTGCGGAATACCAAAATTCACATCCGGGCTTGCCACCCATACTTTTGTGGCTGTGCCAGCATAATTAACTTCAATATTGGCATCTGCAATACTGGATGGATTAGTTTGTGTTCCATCTGTATCCCGCCAATCAAACGTTGATGCATTTGAAAAATTGATAAAATGCAAAACCTGCTTTGAACCAATTTGCTTACCCTGAAATGCCACTTTACCACTTTGCGGAGGCCATGCAGATAAGTTCATTTTGCCATTTGTACAGGCAACGGCTGGTGAATTAAAAATGCCCCTATCCCTGAGCAGGTTTTGATATGCAGTTAAAAAATCATAATAAATAATAATAGCTTTTTTCAGGTCATCATTCATCTGCAAATTATTATTCGGGAAGTATTCTTTTCCCAACATATGTTCCCCCATTTCAATATGACTGCCGCCAAATGAAAAAATTACTGCATTGGTAAGTAATACACCAGGCGTATTAAATGTTCCGGGATTATTAGCTTTATTATAATTAAGATACGCAGCTAAAACTGAATTTTTACCAGACGACCAGGAGCTATTATTTTGAATGATAGTGGCCAAATCTTTATACCCTTCATTACCTGACCAAACTTCTGTATATGCGAAGTCAACAGGGGATGTAGCAATACTATTTTGCTGACCAAATTGATTAACAGCATTCATCAGCAGCGCTTTTGTGGCATGTGCAGATTTCATAGCACTAAGAAATGGCTGAAATGTTGAAGCTATGTTTAAAATATTGCCATCATAGTTATACACTGTTCCCCTATCACCAACCTGGTCAACATGAAATCCGTCAAAATTGTAAACTTGGTAAACATCATTGTTTTTATTCGCTAAATATTGTTGCCATGCAGTATTGGAAGCGTCAGTAAAATATATATCGCTTTTGAATGGAGGTTTGGGCAGTATAAAAATATCTTTTTGTGTATGTGAAGCATCTTTGTACATATACCATTGGTCCTGTACACCGTCTGCTGTTGCATCAGAAAGAGTACCATAACATAGATTATAAAACATCGCTTTCATGCCTCTTTGGTGGGCTCTGTCAATATATCCCTGCACGGTGGATTTCAATACATCCCTGTTTGCAATATCTTCCCATTGTGCAGCAGGATTTGTTACTGTTCCTGCCAAGGGCTGATGGTGTTTATCCTGCCAGTCATAAAATTGTATGCCGTTAATATGATACCTGTTCAAAGAACTAATTACAGAATCCATCGTGGTATTTGAAACCTGCCCAAATTCACTCAAAAACCCATATCGTGGAAATTTTTTCCAGTCACTGCTTACATCAATAGCTGTTGATGCAAGTGTTTTATCAATACCGTTTTCTTTTATAAATATTTCAACACTATAAGCTCTGAAATCTGTAGCCGGAGGCATCCATGACCATGTAGTGCTGCTTAAAGCATCTTCTCTAAGTATATCATTCAAAAACCTGTAACGTACAAATGAGGCATCGGCCAATGTATTTAATTGAAATGATACAGTTTCTCCAGGAGCATAATAAGCTTTATCTGTAGATACATTAATGGTGGATATGCCAGGTGTAACCGGGTTGTTATTGTAGGAGGTACTTTTTTTACAGAAAAAAAGAGTAATAGCCACTATTAAATTATATAGTATAAATTTCATATTAATCGAATTTTAAAATATTAAAATTCCCGCCAGAAGAATCCGGCGGGGTCGTCAACATAGCGGCTGCTTGCTAATGAAATCGTTTTTTCAGATACTATAACTTAACTATATCAATAGTTTCTTTCAATTGATTGAAAGTAATTTTATAATTACCTGCAACAGTTATCCGCCACTTATGGTCAGGATTACCTGCTGTAACAAATTTTGCTAAATGGCTTGTGATACCCTGTTGGTCAACTAACGGCATAAAATAATCGCAACCCCAATTGCCTGTGGTTGTTGGTATTTTAAACTCGCCTATTGTCATTGGGCCTGTCCAGGTAAAGGAATATAGGTCGCCCGCAACTGCTGTCATTGGTGTTGGGCTGCCAATATTCCAACCTGCAGGCGTAGCATCGCCTACAAGCCACAGTTGTGTGTAAGGCGTAAACTGCTTAATATTTATGGTCAGGTTCAATAAGTCTAACCTGATTTTATAAGCACCGGCAGTAGTTATTTGCCATTTATTATCCGGACTTCCTCCGGGAGTTAATTGAACCGCAGTAGAAGTCAATGGGGGATGATTGGTTGTTGGCATATAAAAATCCGTACCCCAGTTTCCTGTAGTTGTTGGTATTTTAAATTCGCCTGAGTTTAAAACTTCGTTGTAATTAAAAACAAACAAGTTGCTGCTATCCACCTGCATTTCATTAGGACTCCCGATATTCCAGCCATTTGGTGTTGCATCGCCAACTATCCAGAGCCGATTATACGGAGGTGTTGTTGATTGGGTAATAGTAATAGTGAGGTTGATGATGTCAACTTCCACTGTGTAAATACCATTGCCGGTAATTTGCCATTGGTTATCGGGCTGGCTAAAATCTGAACGTAAAACTAATGTTGAAGCATTAGCTCCTTTATTATAAGACGGAAGAAACTGCCCGGGTGTAGTTATAAATTTAAAATTCCCCGGAGTAAGTTGCCCCGTCCATCTAAAAGTTCCGGGATTATTTGCAACTGCTGTTAAAGGAGTTGCTAATCCGGCATTCCAACCATTTGGCGTTGCATCGCCAATAAGATAAAGAGTGGTTGAAACAGCTTTGTAAGGTGTTATTTTAATTTGTATTACCGGTGATGTTTCTGGGTTTACATTACTATTATTGGATGTAGCGATTACTCTTGCCTCGAGATTAAACTCTGCGCCTGGTGTTGCATTGAAATGATTTAATAAGGAATCATTTAATGCTTTTACCGTGAACTTACGGGAATAAGATACTTTACCCATGTTCTCGGAAATTGGGTTTGTAAAACTTGTTCCTTGTTTGGCTAATTGTATAGTATATGAAATTGCAGCATCACTACCCTGGTTGCTTCCGGTAGTCCAGTTAAGTTCCAAAGCATCATTCGCCTTTTCTTTCTCTTTTAATATTAATGATGTTTTTGATGCTGTTACTGCCAATGGTGTATTGCCTTTGTTTAACTCAGCATAATTTTCTTTTTTGCATGCTGCAAATAGTAGTATCGCAGCAATTATATAAAGCAGTTTATT
>CAYHTC010000028.1:0-15126 GCA_964359445.1 uncultured Sediminibacterium sp.
CATATTTATGAACCTCGATTTTAACCTTACCCAGCAAGCGTTTGTGGACTTAGGTATCAGTGAATTTGCGCAAATGTTTACCCAGCACCATGTCAATGACCTGTTCGAAGAACTCGAAACCGGTAAGATTAGTGAGGAAGCATTTTATGAAAAGTTCAGGGCAGCTACCCATAGCGAGCTATCAAACGAACAAATCAAAACCGCCTGGAACGCACTGATACTCGACTTTCCACCCGAAAGAATGCAATGGCTGGATACTATCCGGCATAAATACAATGTGTATCTTTTTTCCAATACCAACCGCATCCATTATGATGCCTTCACCGAAATTGTAAAGCGGGAGAATAACTGCGCCAATTTTAATCAATACTTCATCAAAGCCTACTATTCGCATGAACTGGGCCTGAGAAAGCCTTATGTGGAATCTTTTCAGAAAATACTGGAAGAACAGGGCCTGTCAGCATCCGAAACCCTGTTTATTGATGACACGTACACAAACATAGAAGGAGCGATGATGGCGGGAATGCAAACAATTCACCTGGTGGCTCCAGCAACGGTGATTGATTTGGGGTTGTAACCCCTCACGGTTTCACTTCCTCAAACTCAATATAATCCGCCCCTTTTGTTGCCGCTCCTTTCGCCCGCTGCTTTTCTGCGGCCTGTGTCTGTTGCTGGTATTGCTGTTGTTGTGCAGCCTGCTGTTCCTGCATCTCCTTAAGCTTGCTTTTAACCTGCAATGTGGCTTTA
The DNA here is from genome assembly GCA_964359445.1 of uncultured Sediminibacterium sp. Lineage (GTDB taxonomy): Bacteria > Bacteroidota > Bacteroidia > Chitinophagales > Chitinophagaceae > Sediminibacterium. The sequence continues at coordinate 748 of CAYHTC010000028.1, forward strand.
CCTACCGGAATTACCAGATCAAATACAAATTTGTATAGCAGGTAGAGCAGGATTCCGTATAAAATGATCTTCGACATAAGGGGACAAAGGTAAAGAATATCGAATATTGAATAACGAATATTGAAGTGTTAAATCCTTCAACATCCGATAGTCTAAATCCCCGCTGAATACAAAGAAATTTGGAACTTTCCTTCCTGTTTCCTTACCTTTGCAGAAGTAAAGAATCAACAGAAGGGAACGACTATCGTTCCCTTCTCCTTTTTATATATGTTAAACGAAACGGTAATACAGGAAACAGAAAAGATGCTCAACAGCATTCTGGCAGAAGAGCCGGAGTATTTTCTGGTGTCTGTCCGGATAAAACCTACCAATAATATCAAGGTATTTATTGATGGGGACAATGGTATTACCATCGAAAAATGTGTTCGCTTTAACCGGAAACTCTATAAACTGATCGAAGAAACCGGTATGTATCCCGAGGGAGAGTTTTCCCTGGAGTTATCATCGCCGGGTGTGGATGAGCCGCTGAAAATGTATCGCCAGTATCTGAAAAATATCGGCAGGGAGGTAGAAGTGATTTTTGCTGATGATACCCGTAAACAAGGTAAACTGCTGGCAGTAACCGAAGCGGATATCACTATTGAATACACAGAGGGCAAAAATAAAAAAGCGGTTACCCAACAATTGGTTATTCCATTCAACAATATAAAATCAACAACCGTTCAAATTAAATTTTAAATCTTCCGGCATAGTGCCGGGGGTGGGAACTTAAACATTAAGATATGGCAAGTATCAACTTAATTGAAGCATTTCAGGAGTTTAAAGATGCAGAGAACATTGATCGTCCTACGATGATGAAAGTGGTAGAAGATGTATTCAAAACCTTACTCCGAAAGAAATTCGGTAGCGATGACAATTTTGATGTGATCGTGAACGCGGAGAAAGGCGACCTGGAAATTATTCGCAGACGTATGATTGTGGAGGATGGTGAGGTACTCGATCCACTGGCTGAAGTGGGCTTTACAGACGCCGCCAAAATAGAACCCGATTTTGAAGTAGGCGAAGAATTGTATGAAGAAATAGATATCCTTGATTTTGGTCGTCGTGCCATTCTTGCTGCCAAACAAACACTGGCCAGCCGCATCAGCGATCTGAAGAAAAATGTGCTGATTAAAAAATACGGCGACCGTATCGGCGATATCATCAGCGCGGAAGTATACCAGGTTTGGAAAAAAGAAGTGTTATTACTGGATGAAGAAGGCAATGAACTCATTCTTCCCAAATCAGAACAGATACCACAGGACTATTTTAAGAAAGGCGAAAATATTCGTGCGGTAGTAGCGCGTGTTGACCTGAAGAATAATTCTCCGGTGATCATCCTCTCCAGAACCAGTCCGTTGTTCCTTGCTAAATTATTGGAGATAGAAGTGCCTGAAATATTTGATGGGTTGATCGCTATCAAAAAAATCGTTCGCGATCCGGGAGAAAGAGCCAAAGTGGCCGTAGAATCTTATGACGACAGAATTGATCCTGTTGGCGCCTGCGTAGGTATGAAGGGTAGCCGTATACATGGAATTGTACGTGAACTGAAAAATGAAAATATTGACGTAATTAATTTCACAACCAATACCCAATTGCTGATTCAGCGTTCATTAACACCGGCCAAGATCAGCTATATGGAACTGGATAATGAAAAGAAACACGCAGAAGTTTACCTGAAAGCCGACCAGGTTTCACTGGCCATTGGCCGCAGGGGCGTAAACATTAAACTGGCCTGCGAATTAACCGGCTATGAAATTGATGTGTATCGTGAGGATGAAGAAATAGTGGATGAATTTGATATTGACTTGGATGAATTCAGCGATGAAATTGAACCATGGGTGATAGAAGAATTCAAACGCATTGGTTGTGATACTGCCCGCAGTATTCTGAAACTGACCGCTGAAGAACTGGAAAGAAGAACCGACCTGGAAAAAGAAACCATCGGCGAAGTGAGAAGAATATTGCAGGAAGAGTTTGACAGGGAAGAATAAGCAGCCTTTTAGAGACTATCTTTGTCGAATAGGTAGTTATTAAAATATTCAATAATAGAGTCCATGGGCCATAGTCCATAGTCAGTGGACCATCACTATGTACCATGGACTAAAAACCACTGAATGTCAGAACTGAAATTACCGAGACTGTTAGCAGCCGCCAAAGAATTCAATATTGGGCAGGATACCCTTATTGAGTTTTTGGTGAAGAAAGGGTTTAACCGCGATGACCTGAAGCCTACCGCAAAGCTTCATGAGGACCAATACTTTGCTCTACAGGCAGAGTTTCAAAGCGATAAAGTAGCCAAGAATAAAGCTGACCAGGTAGAAATACCCAAGGGGGCACAGTCTGAGGGCAAAAAGAAAAAAGACGAAGAAGAGATTTCATTTAGAAAAGAGGAAAAGAAACCTGCACCCAAAGAAGCGCCCAAAGAGGCCCCAAAAGAAATTCCTAAAGAGGCCCCGAAACCGGTAGAAGTTCCCGTTGTTGTTGCCGAAAAACCGGTAGTGAAAGCGCCCGAAATTGTGGAAGAGGCGCCAGTTGCCGATCATATTAAAATTGAAGCGCCGGAGTTAGGGGGAACAAAAGTGATTAATAAGATCGATTTGTCTGCCATCGATTCCTCTACAAGGCCCAAAAAAACGGCAAAAAAGAAAGAAACTAAACCGGCCGGGGAAGAAAAGCCGGCTCCTGAGATTTCCCAAAAAATACAGAAACCCAAAGTTGAAGCGAAACCGGCAGTAAAGGTTGCTCCTGTACCGGAGCACCACGAAGAGGTGGGCCCAACGGTCGAAAATATTAAAGCCGAAAAATTAGAAGGTCCCAAAATTCTGGGTAAAATTGAATTACCGGTTAACAGCGATACCCGTCCTAAACCCATGGGCAGGGATGAAAAGCGCAAGCGCAAACGCATACCCGTAGATAAAAAAGGAGATGCACCCGCAACAGATGGTACACCCGGTAGGGATGCCAGTGGTAAATTAACCGGCCCTAACCGTCCGATTGTGCCGGCTAATAACCGTGGTGGCGGTACCAACAGAGGTGGACAAGGCGGTGGTGGATTTAACCGTGCGGGGGGGGGTAGTGCCCGTGGTGGTAACCGTAATGACAGAAATGCACCGGCACGCCGTGAAGACAAAGAAATTGATCAGAAAGCCATCCAGGAAAAGATACGCGAAACCCAGGCCAAACTGGCCGGAACGGGTGGACGCGGTAAGAGCCTGAAAGCTAAATACCGCCGTGCCAAACGTGATGAAGCCGCAGAGGCGCATGGAGAAGAAGTGGTTGATAACAGGCTGCAGGTAACAGAATTTGTTACTGTAAGTGAGTTGGCTAACCTGATGGACGTAAGTTTTGCCGATGTTATCGGAAAATGTATGAACCTCGGCATCATGGTTTCCATTAACCAGCGACTGGATGCGGAAGTAATTGAATTGGTGGTAAGTGAATTTGGTTTTGAAGTTGAATTCATTGGTCTGGAAGAAGTAGATGAACTGGATGAAGATGAGTATGAAGAAGATGAAGAGGCTAAAGTACCAAGGCCTCCTATTGTAACTATTATGGGTCATGTTGACCATGGTAAAACATCATTGCTCGATTATGTCCGGAGCGCGAATGTTGTAGCCGGTGAGGCAGGTGGTATTACACAGCATATAGGCGCGTATGAAGTAACCCTGCCAAATGGTAAAGCCATTACTTTCTTAGATACACCGGGCCATGAAGCCTTTACAGCGATGCGTGCCCGTGGTGCTAAAGTAACCGATGTGGCCATTATAGTGGTTGCCGCGGATGATGCAGTGATGCCGCAGACCAAAGAAGCCATCAGCCATGCGCAGGCAGCCGGTGTTCCCATGATCTTTGCGGTAAATAAAATTGACAAAGAGGGCGCTAACCCACAGAAAATTTATGAACAGTTATCGCAAATGAATATCCTCGTAGAAGCATGGGGTGGTAAATTCCAGAACCAGGAAATCTCTGCCAAACAGGGATTGAATGTGGATCTATTATTAGAAAAAGTTTTATTGGAAGCGGAAGTACTGGATCTGAAAGCCAATCCGGGGAGAGAAGGCTCGGGTACCATTATTGAAGCCTCATTGGATAAAGGACGTGGTTATGTGGCTACGATTCTTGTACAGAATGGAACCTTGCATCAGGGAGACCTGATCGTGTCCGGCCAACATTATGGTCGTGTAAAAGCGATGTTCAATGAACGTAACCAGCGTATTGAAATAGCTCCGCCATCAACCCCTGTTGTAATATTGGGCCTGAACGGCGCACCACAGGCCGGTGAAAAATTCAAAGTGTTTGAAGATGAGGCGGAAGCCAAAGAAACAGCTACCAAACGCGCGCAGTTACTGCGTGAGCAGGGACTCCGTGCAAGAAAACATATTACACTGGATGAGATCGGACGCCGTTTGGCTCTCGGAAACTTTAAAGAACTCAATATCATTATTAAAGGTGATGTGGATGGTTCAGTAGAGGCCCTGAGTGATTCATTACAGAAATTATCAACAGAAGAAATTGCCGTTCGCGTAGTGCATAAAGGGGTTGGACAGATATCAGAAAGTGATGTACTCCTCGCTACCGCATCTGATGCCATTATCGTCGGCTTTAATGTGCGCCCATCAACACAGGCTAATAAATTGTCTGAAGCAGAAGGCGTGGAGATCAAATTGTACTCCATTATCTATACGGCTATTGATGAGATCAAGAGCGCGATGGAAGGTATGCTGGAACCTAAGTTCCAGGAAAAAATTACGGCCAATGTGGAAGTTCGCGAGGTGTACAAATTCGATAAGGCAACAGTTGCCGGATGTTTTGTACTCGAAGGAAAGATTGCAAGGAACAGCAATATCCGGATTATACGTGATGGTATTGTGGAATATCCGCGGGGCGAAGGACAAAGCGCCGAACTGGGCAGCCTGAAACGCTTTAAGGATGATGCAAAAGAAGTGGCTTCCAATATGGAGTGCGGCTTAACCATCAAGAATTATAATGATATTAAAGTGGGCGATATAGTAGAGGCATTTGAAGAAGAGGAAGTGAAGCGGACACTTTAACGCTTCCTTCACCGGTTCCCCCCATTTGTTTACCTACTTTTGAACGATATTGAATTTTATGAAGCACCTATTTGTAATTGTTTTGGTTCTGATAGCTACCGGGTTTACTACCTCATCCGCGCAAAGCAAAAAAGTGGTGGCCGATAAGATAGTGGGCCAGGTGGGAGATAAGATCATACTCCGCTCAGATATTCTCAATGCTTTGTCTGATATGAGGCGGCAGGCACAAGGACAGGAAAATGTTGTATTGCCAACGGAGTGCCAGATACTGGAGGGACAATTGATTCGTAAGGCATTGGTATTGCAGGCACAGAAAGACTCTATACCGGTTAGTGAAGAAGAGATTGATGCGGCGCTGGATAATAAGATCCGTTTGTTTATCCAGTCATACGGTTCAAAAGATCTGCTGGAAGAAATAGCCGGGAAAACCGTTTACCAGATCAAGGAAGATTTTAAAGAAAGTTTCCGCGAACAGAAACTGGCCGATCAGATGCAGAACAAGATCGTGGACGGTATCAAGATTACGCCAACCGAAGTGAAACAGTATTATTCGAAAATTCCCATAGACAGTTTGCCTTTTTATGAATCTGAGATTGAAGTAAGCCAGATCATCATCCATCCCAAAGCGAATAAGGATGTGGAAGAGTATGTGTCTAAACAGTTGTACGATTATAAAAAGCAGGCAGAACAGGGTGGCGGAAAAAAATTCGATCAGTTGGCCAAGTTGTATAGCGAAGACCCTGCCGTAAAAGAAAATGGCGGACAGTACACACTTAACCGTAACGACAAACAATGGGATCCCGCTTTTCTGTCTGGCGCATTCCGTTTAAAGGAAGGGCAGATATCTACCCCTATCAAATCAAAATTCGGGTTACATATTATCATGATGGTTAGCCGGTCCGGCGATGAGGCAATTGTCAAACATATATTACGTATTCCGCCCGTAACAGAAGATGAAATTACCGAAGCCAAACAACACCTGGATTCTATACGGAAAAAAATCGTAGACGGATCTATGAGTTTTGGTGCAGCGGTGAGTAAGTATAGTGATGATGAGAACAGCAAGTTCAGCGCCGGTGCGATTTCTTCCGGACGTGACGGATCAACTTTTGTTAGCATTGACCAGTTAGATAAAGACATGATTATGCCTTTGGGTACTTTACAACCCGGCGAATATTCCGCGCCATTGGTATATACGGATGAACGTGGGCGGAAAGTAGTAAGGCTAATCTATTTGAAAAACAGAACGGCCCCGCATCGCGAGAACCTGAAAGAAGATTATAACCGTGTTTCGCAAAGGGCGCTGGAAGAAAAAAGAAGTAGCGCCCTGGAAAAATGGTTTAAAGAGCATATTCCTACCTATTATATTTCGATAGATAAAGACTTTTCCAATTGCAGTGGCCTCGAAGAATGGCGTAAGTCGGCAGCAAATGCAGAGAAAGCAAGAAATTAGTAGTGATAGCATAAGCCTATTGATCCCGCATCAACCTGCGGGATTTTTTTTGGAAAAAATTTGGTGAATTGAATGTATATACATACATTTGCCTTGTGAAACTGGAACAAGCCATACAAAGTACAAAATTTAAAAACGAAGTACACAAGGCGGGATTAAATATCCTGTACACGGCCTGGTGGCTGAAAACAGTGATGAGTAAGGAATTGAAGGAATTCGGATTAACACATGAACAGTATAATGTATTGCGGATTTTAAAGGGTAAATACCCCGACCAGATGTGCGTAAGGGATATCGCCTGCCGGATGATCGAGAAAAATTCAAATGTACCCCGTATCGTTGACAGGCTGGAATTGAAAAAAATGGTGAAGCGCTCTACTTCTGTTATTGATAAAAGAGAAACAGTGATTACTTTAACACAAGGCGGGATCACCATCCTGGAAGCTACTACTGTTAAGGTTAATGAGGTAATGGATGAAATGATAACAGTTTCAAACCAGGATGCACAGGCATTGAACAGGTTGCTGGAAAAAGTAAGGATAAGGGAAGAATGATTTTTTTAAATAAATACGTGTATGTACATGTTATTAATTAAAAATTAAAAATTAAAGTTGGATGAAAACGATTTTGCACAAAGCGGATAGCAGGGGGCATGCCTTTTTTGGATGGCTGAACAGCTTCCATACATTCAGTTTTGGCCAGTATTATAATCCCGATAGGATACACTTTGGCGCGCTGGGGGTATTGAATGATGATACGGTAGGAAAAGGAATGGGATTTCCAAAACATCCGCACGATAACATGGAGATCGTATCCATACCATTATTTGGAGATCTGCATCACAAAGACAGCACAGGCAGAGATGAGATCATCCGTGAGAATGATGTACAGATCATGAGCGCCGGTAGCGGCATTGCCCACAGCGAAATGAATGCGAATAAGGATAAAGAAGTGAAATTTTTACAGCTTTGGGTATTCCCCAAAGAAAAAGATATTGAACCCCGTTACCAGCAAAAAACATTTCTTCCGGAGGATAGGTTGAATAAAATACTGACGGTAGTGGCGCCGGATGATGAACGGGCCGTATGGATAAACCAGGACGCATGGTTCTCACTTGCCCGGCTTTCAAAAGAAGTGAACATTGTGTATAAACTGCATAAAGAAGGGAATGGTGTATATGCATTTGTACTCCACGGAACCCTAACCATCAATGAACAGGTACTGGAACCACGCGATGGCTTAGGTATTTCAGAAACAAATTCGATAACCATTGCAGCCGGCACCGATGCAGAAATATTATTGGTTGAAGTGCCCATGCAAATACAATGAATCTGATAGTGCCCGAAACATAATCAGCCAATCAGTAATCCGTTAATCAATATACCATAAAAAACAATATACCATGTCAACTTACAAAATCGATACCGCACACAGCGAGATCACTTTTAAAGTAAAACACCTGATGATCACCAATGTGACAGGAAGCTTTACCCAATTTGATGCAACCATGGAAAGCGAAGCCGCTGATTTCAGTGACGCGAAAATTTCCTTCAATGCAGATGTGAACAGCGTATCCACTAATAATGAGCAGCGAGATGGCCACCTGAAAAGCGATGACTTTTTTGCTGCAGAGAAATTCCCGAAACTCAGTTTTACTTCAAAAAGTATCACTAAGAAAAGTGAAGAAAATTACTCACTTACCGGCGACCTTACCATTCGCGATGTAACCAAATCAGTTGAATTAGCTGTAACCTATGGTGGTACAATGACGGACCCCTATGGCCAGATTAAGTCCGGTTTTGAGATCGCCGGAAAGATTAACCGTAAAGATTTTGGTTTAAACTGGACTGCCATAACGGAAGCCGGTGGTATTATCGTGAGCGATGAAGTGAAATTGAACCTGGCAGTTCAAATGATCAAACAATAATGGTGTTATCACATGCGAACTGAACAGAATACTGTGTTTATTGTTATGAAATTCTAAGCCATTTTTGAAAACAGACGCAAAATTATATACGCAAAATTGTAATATATGAACATTGAGATTGTATCCGGAAGTCCAAGAAAGGAAAGCGTTACACACCGGGTGGCCCTGTTTTTGCAAAAACACCTGGCTGCTAATACAAATCATTCCATTAATATCATTGATGTGCGCGAATGGAATCTGCCTTTGTTGCAGGATGTTTTTACCAGTGTGGAAAAAACCCCTTATGCCTTTAAGCCATTGGCTGAACGGATGTTTGCGGCAAAGGCATTTGTGTTGGTAACACCAGAGTATAACGGCAGTTATTCGCCCGCTTTGCAAAACCTGATGGACCATTTTCCCGAACAGGGCCGAAAGGTTTTTGGGGTGGTTACCGCATCATCCGGAGCCATGGGTGGCATGCGGTCAAGTCAGCAGTTATTGCTTCTGATACCCGCTTTATCCGGAATTGCCTCGCCCCATATGTTGATTACACCGTTGGTTGATAAGAAATTTGATGTTGAGGGTAATTTGGTAGATGAGGGTTTTCGGAAACCGGTTAACCGGTTTGTGAAAGAATTTATCTGGCTGGCGGAAACACTGCATCCGGACAGTAAACCGGTTCATATTTAATAGTAAAAAAATGTGGCGGAGTTGTACCTTCGCCACTTTCTTTTAAATACCATCATGAGCGATGAAATCAAACATGAGTGTGGCCTTGCCTACATTCGATTGAGAAAGCCTTTCTCTTATTATCTCCAGCAATACGGAGCGGTTACTTACGGCCTTAATAAGCTGTATCTCCTGATGGAAAAGCAACATAACCGTGGCCAGGACGGGGCAGGAATTGCCGCAGTAAAACTGGCTACAGAACCCGGTAACCCCTTCTTACACAGGATGCGCAGCAATGCGCAACAACCCATTGCTGATCTTTTCTTCAGAATTGGTCAGGAAATAGCCGAACTCGAAAAATACCAGCCGGATATCAAACAACACCCGGGTTTAATGAAAGGCCATTTGCCTTTTCTCGGAGAAGTATTACTGGGCCATTTACGGTATGGAACCCAGGGCAGGAATAATGTGGAATTTTGTCACCCCTTCATCAAGCGTGACCTGATGCCCGGCAGAAATATTGCATTAGCCGGAAATTTCAACCTCGTTAATACGGATGAGTTATTTGATCTGATTAATATGAGTCCGGGCGATTTTCAGAAACAAAGTGATCTGGCCGCCATGATGGAAGTGTTGCATCATTTTTTAACCAAAGAGGATGAACAGCATCCCAATGCCGCGGATATTGCCAAAGTATTAAGGAAGGCAACGCCACTGTTTGACGGGGGATATACCGTTGGCGCTTTATTAGGCAATGGCTACAGTTTTGTGATGCGCGATGCGCACGGGATCCGTCCGGCTTATTATTATATTGATGATGAAGTGATTGTTGCTTCAAGTGAGCGTGCTGCCATACGTACCACCTTCAATGTAGGAGAGAATGAAGTTTTGGAACTGATGCCTGGTATGGCTTTAATCGTAGATGATCATGGCGGATACCGGCTGGAACAGATATTGGAACCCAAAGAAAGAAGAGCCTGTAGTTTTGAGCGTATCTATTTCTCGCGCGGAAGTGATGAAAAAATTTACCGGGAAAGAATTGCACTCGGGCATCATTTGAGTAAAACGGTTTTGGAAAGTATCAATTACGACTTAAAAAATACGATCTTCTCTTATATACCCAATACTGCCGAAGTGGCTTTTTATGGGTTGGTGAAGGGGATGGAAGAGTACCTGAACAAGATTAAAGTAGAACGTATTTTAAGCTGGGGCAATGATTTTACGCCGGAGAAACTGGAAGAGATGGTGAACCGGAAAATACGACAGGAAAAAATTGCCATTAAAGATGTAAAGCTGCGCACCTTTATTACAGAAGACGCGAACAGGAATGAAATGGTGCAGCACGTATACGATATTACTTACGGAACAGTTCGCCGTAATGAAGATACACTTGTTGTGATTGATGACAGTATTGTACGCGGTACCACACTGAAAGAAAGCATTGTTCGAATGCTGGCCAGGCTGCAACCCAAAAAAATTATTGTGGTCTCTTCCGCGCCACAGATACGTTATCCTGATTGTTATGGGATTGATATGAGTAAGCTCGGCGATTTTATCGCTTTTCGTGCCGCTATTGCCTTGCTGAAAGAAAGGGATATGGAGCATATACTTACTGAGCTTCATGAAAAAATAAAAGAACTGCAGCGCAATAACCGGTTACATATTGAAAACGTGGTTCGCCAGGTGTATAAGCCCTTTACAACGCAGGAAATATCCGATAAAATAGCACAGCTCATTACACCGCCGGAAATAGATCTCAATGTACAGGTGATCTATCAAACCATTGAAGACCTTCACAACAGTTGCCCTACCAATACCGGCGACTGGTACTTCACCGGAAATTATCCAACGCCCGGAGGAAACAAAGTGGTGAACAAAGCTTTCTTAAATTATATGGAAGGAAAGAATGTACGAGGCTATTAATTATACCCGGTAACAGATCGCATTAATATTCATTCCCGCACCAACGGAAGCGAACATCACTACATCACCGGGGTTCAGTTCATGTTCATTTAATGAGTTATGTTTTACCAGATCGTACAGTGTAGGGATGGTAGCAACAGAACTATTACCCAGTTTATGAATGCTCATAGGCATGATATCGGCAGGTATCTCTTTCTGTCCGTATAGTTTGTACAATACTTTTACAAAGCCCTCATCCATTTTTTCGTTGGCCTGGTGCAGAAAGAATTTTTTTACATCGCTGACGTGTAATCCGCATTTATCCAAACAGGTTTTCATGGCAAGTGGTACGTTTTTTATAGCATACTCATATACTTTTCGTCCCTTCATTTTGATATAACGGATATCGGGGTCTGAGCCGGGGAAATTGGATTTTCCGAAATGCAGAAAAAAGGCTTCATCAACACAGTGGCTTTGAACGGAAGTGGCTAATATGCCACTATTTGTTTCTGTAGCGGGTATGGCCTCAATAACAGTGGCTCCGGCGCCATCGCTGAAGATCATACTGTCGCGGTCATAGATGTCAATTACCCTGCTCAGGGTTTCGGCGCCTATTACCAAACACTTTTTTGCGATGCCGGCTTTGATATAGGCATCGGCCTGTATTACACCCTGTATCCACCCCGGGCATCCAAACAAAATATCGTAAGCCACACAATTCGGATTACGGATACCTAAAGATTGTTTTACCCTGGATGCCAATGCAGGCAATACATCTGTTTGTATGGTGTTTTTTAAAACATTGCCAAAATTGTGTGCGAAAATAAGCTGGTCCAATGTTTCAGGATCAATACCTGCGTCTGCTATGGCGCGCGTAGCGGCAATCGTAGCCATATCAGAAGCATTCATATTGTCATCCACATAACGGCGCTCTTCAATACCCGTTATATCCCTGAACTTGTCTACGATCTCATTGGGGGGGGCAACAATATGTTCATTGTCTTCACTATAAAAATCCTGTTGCACAAATTCCCTGTTGGTTTTAATGTTTTGGGGAATATAGCTTCCTGTACCGGTGATTACTGTTCTTATTTGAGGCATGAGCGGGGGTTAATGCTTTTAATTACGATGCACGAAGATTTTCAAAATTAATAATTATTCACACTGCTAAGGAGTTACGGAGAAGAAATCGAAAATAAAAAAGCGACCAGTTGTTAGTTTCCGGTCGCTCCTGCGAAATCATACATTCATCCGAAAAATCAGAGATACTTGTCTCCTTTATTCCTTTTCACCTCAGCTACATATTCTTTAATGGACTGTTCTTTTCCTTTTTGGCAGATCAGCAATACATCTTTTGTATCTACGATAATAAAATCATCCAGTCCCTGTAATACCAACAGTTTTTCGTTAGGGGCAGCTACCATGCACCTGGTGGAATCTATTATGATCACATTTTCACCTGACACGGCGTTGCCCAGGTAATCTTTCTCAAAATTATCATAGGCGCTGTTCCAGGTACCCAGATCGCTCCAGCCGAACGAAGATGGGATCACATATACATTATCCGCTTTTTCCATAATGGCAAAGTCGATAGACACATTGGTACACAAGGGATAAATACGATTGATGGCATTCCCTTCCTCAGGGGTATTGAAATGTTCTTTTTCCGTATCAAAAAGCTCAAACATTTCCGGTTGGTATTGTTCAAAGGCTTTTATTACATTCTTTACCTTCCAGACGAAAATACCTGCGTTCCATAAAAAATCACCACTGGCTAAAAAAGTTCTGGCCAATTCCAGGTTAGGTTTTTCGGTAAAGGTTTTTACCTGGTAGATACCATCTGCTACTGCCAGGGGTTCGTGTTGAATATAGCCATATCCTGTATTGGGGTGTGTGGGTTTAATGCCCAGTGTAACCAGGGCCTTAATATGTTCCACAAAATCCAGCGACTGTAAAGTGATCTTCCTGAAATTTTCATTATCGAGTATCAGGTGATCACTGGGCGCCACAATCAGTAAGGCTTCCGGATCTTTCCGGAGCAGTTTAAAAGAGATATAGGCTACACAGGGTGCGGTATTTTTTCGGCTGGGTTCCGCCAATATATTTTCATCACTTATTCCGGGTAGTTGCTCTTTTACTATATGACAATATTCGGCTGAGGTAACTACAAAAATATTTTCGGCAGGAATAAAGTCGGTGTATCGTTCAAAGGTCCACTGGACTAAAGATTTACCTGTGTTCAGAATATCGAGGAACTGTTTGGGATAAGCGGTCCGGCTGCTTGGCCAGAAACGGCTGCCAATACCACCGGCCATGATGGCTACATAGTGATGCTTATTCATTGGTGTTGCAAGGTTAGCGTATTTGCAATATGCGGTGCAAAACTACAGGCTTATTTAACGCATCCCATGATATATCTCATACAATTCCTTCCCTGATCAGGTCATGAATATGTAAGATACCCTGGTAGGTTCCATTTTCTTCCACTATCAGTTGACTGATATCATTATTTCTTAACAGATCCAGCGCTTCTACCGCTAATAAGGATGACTGGACCGTTTTGGGATGGGGTGATAAAATGTCTTTAGCGGTGATGGATTGAATATTGCCGCTTTTCTCCAGCATTCTTCTCAGGTCGCCATCGGTGATAATCCCCGTTACCTGGTTGCCGGCATCTATAACGGCGGTAACGCCCAATCTTTTTTCGGTGATCTCCACTATCACTTCTTTTAAACTGGCGGTTGCCAAAACGGCGGGCCGCTCATTATTGATGATCAGGTCTGCTACACGAAGGTATAAGCGTTTTCCCAGGTTACCTCCCGGATGAAATTTCGCGAAATCCTGTCCACTAAACCCATTCAACTGCATCAGGCAAACAGCCAGTACATCGCCCATCACCATTTGTGCAGTGGTGCTGCTGGTAGGGGCCAGGTTATTGGGGCAGGCTTCTTTGCTAACAGTGGTATTCAGTATAATATCTCCATGCGTAGCCAGAAAACTTTCGGTATGTCCAACCATACTTATCAATGTATTACCAAAATTTTTTATCAGGGGTACCAGTACTTTTATTTCGGGGCTTTCACCACTTTTGCTGATGATGAGCACTATATCCTCTTTCTGTATCATGCCCAGATCGCCATGAATAGCATCAGCCGCATGCATAAAAAGGGAGGGCGTTCCCGTAGAATTTAAAGTAGAAACGATTTTCTGGGCCACAATGGCACTTTTACCGATTCCACTGATTACCAGTCTGCCCTCAGACTGGTGAATAGCATTTACCGCTCTGGTAAATGAGGCATCAATAAAAGCAGCCAAACCGGCTACGGAGGCGGCTTCCAGCGCTATAGTATGCAATG
>CAYHTC010000029.1:0-14752 GCA_964359445.1 uncultured Sediminibacterium sp.
ACCCTTCTGCACCCTGAATACATTTGCAGCAACCGGGCCACCTGCTTTACCATCGATGGTTGCCAAAGGATTGGGAACACGTTTGATTGGGATGATAATTTTTTGATAGCTCTTGCCATCAGATGCCGTAACAGTAGCTGAGCCGGTATTAGCACATTTTACAATGTATTGGCCCGGGCCTGCCTTACTACTCGTTACCCCGGCACCATCTACACTTACAGATACTTTTTCATCTCCGCTACCGCCGGTAATACTTAAGGGATTATCCAGGCCCTGATAAAATACCCTTGTTTTATCGGTAGATACTACCAATCCGGAGGGAACACCCACTGTATACTTCACTTCTTTTTCAACAGTGGCCGTAGTGCCATCGGGTTTCAGAAAAGATATTTTTACTTTTTTAGCAAATAAACCGGGTGTACCCACATTCATTTTATATTCTGCTGAACCATCTTCGTTGAGGGGTACGGATACGCCATCAATCGTAATGGTTGGCCTGGCCGCTTTACTAAAGGCCCCGATACCGGCAGTAATGATCAATTGCTCACCAGGCATGGCATACTGGGTACTGGATTGAGCAAAAGCCTGAAATGCATCATAAATAAGCTCTACTTCACCGATTTCTTTATGACAGTATTCAACAACCTGAGCTTCACTGTTTCTGATATCATTTTGAAACTTACTTAACATAGTAATACCAGCAACTGTTGGCGTCATATGAAAATATCCATAGGCCCAATCCTCCTTGCTCTTTTCATCCTTTGGATCAACATTTGTTTTGGACACACGGAGATCAAGTGGCAAGGTTGGCCCAATTTCTTTTGCAAGATCATTATCAATAGCCAGTAACTGATCCTTAAAATTTTTCAGCTTATTAAACAATTCTTTTCCTTTTGCTTTACCTGTAGGTGGGGCAGAAATGAATAAACGGGTGCCTGCCTCCAGATCGTCTTCCCTGAAATCTTCTTTACCATCAACTATCTTTAAGTTGGACTCTTTTTTTAATTCCAGCTTTAATGCTTCAATATAAGTATATACCTCGTTTGCAAGTGATTGAGCTTTTAATGCTTTCGGCATCCATATCTCAGCTTTCTCCTTTGTTTTAGGATCCTCAATTTTTTTCTGGAAAGATCTAAATACATCCGAATTTTTCTGCTCGGCAATTCCACTGGCAGTCATCAAACTACGGTCTACTGTTTTGAATGCGTTCAGGATTTCTGATGATACATTCAGTGCCAGCAGTGCAGTAAGCACCAGGTACATGATGTTGATCATCTTCTGCCGCGGCTCCTTAGGTAATGACATTCTTAATTATTTTGTTAGATACAGTTTTTACAAATAGTTTTATCCGCATTGCTTTTATATTACCTACCCTGCATGGCGGTAAGCATATTGCCATACAATTGATTTAATTTGCCCAGGTTATTAGCTAATACAGCAATTTGTTCTTTTGCTTTCAAGGCATCGTCTGCACTATTGGCCATCGCGGTTGAAGCCTGTGTAAGTTTACCATAAAACCGGTTCAGGGCTTTCAGGTGATTATTACCTTCCTGTAATTCCAATTCATATATTGTATTAAGAGAAGCCAGATTCTTATTCAACGACTGCATCTGTATATGAAACTGCTTGGAACTTTCAGAAGCACCATGAAAACCAGCCAAAGAATGAGAAGCATTGTTTACTGCATCTTTTATACTGGCTAAGGCAATAGTCGCCTCCTTGGTTTTAGCGGAGAAATCATTGGTAGACTTTGCCATATCCCCAATCTCGCTGATATGCTGAACAGTCGTATTCAATTTCTGAAAACTTTGTCCCAATGTTGCCAGGTTTATCGGAGTAATATTGGCTTCCTGCATCATAATCTCCAAACTCCTCAGGGCGGGGTTGCCTTTGTCTACTTTCCCGGGCAAGTGCACTTCATGATCATCGATGGCCGGATAAATAAGGTATAAAAGGCCATAGCCCATGAATATGACAGCTTCTACCGATAAGCCGATCTTCAGCATAGTATCCGCGATAGAAGTATGCAATAATTTCTGTAATGCACCGTAAATAACTACCGCGGCAGCTATAGAAACGAATACATCAAACCATTTGGAAACTTGTGGAGGAATTGCGGCTGCCATTTTATTATGTTTTTAGTTTTTTTTGAGCCGGTTCATTATTTGATGACCGGTAACATTTATTTCAAGGAATAAAGAGCTGATTGATTATTTTTTCATTTTGGGCGCAAGGTCAATTACACAACGAAAACCGATATATGATTTTGCGGTATCCTGGTATTCATAGTTGCGGGTACTAACCTGAAGGAAATAAGCGATGTCTTTCCAACTGCCTCCTCTAACCACTTTCCTTTTTTCCCTTGGCCTGTCAGAATCTTTCGCCTCATACCGGATATCAGGACTCATATCAGCCATAAAATTGTAGGCGCCTTCATAAAAATAGGATCCTGTCCACTCTGATACATTACCGGCCATATTAAACAGTCCATATTGGTTGGGCCAGTAAGCATTGGATGGTACAGTATAAAAACCGCCATCTTCTGCATAATTACCACGACCGGGTTTGAAGTTAGCCAGTAAACAACCTTTTTTATTTCTCAGGTAAGGGCTTCCCCATGGATACATGGAATTGGTAAGACCGCCGCGTGCGGCATATTCCCATTCGGCTTCGCTGGGCAAACGGTAATCACCGTCAACAGCCATCTTCTTTTTTTCCAGATAGGAATTCTGTATATGAGTTCTCCAATGACAGAAGGCCACAGCCTGTTTCCAGTTCACACCTACCACAGGATAGTTTCCATAGGAGGGATGGGAGAAATACCGCTTCGTCATGGGCTCATTATATGAATATGAGAAATCCCTCATCCATACCAATGTATCAGGATATACTTTCTGGTCGCTCTTTTTGATAAAATTATTTCGGGGTATCCCCGCATTTTCCCTTTTGGCTGCGGCAGCCAAATCAAAATATTCTATTCGGTAAATAATTTTTTCGGGATCAATTTCCGGTTTGCCATAAATACGGTTATCGGGGGCCAGGTTGAGTTCATTCAGTTTTTCAATGGTGCTTCTGTCCCATTTAATAGTAGCCATTTTCTTGGGGTCCACCGCCATGGTATCATCGGCTTTATTAATGCCTTGTCCAAACAGAATTTTAAATGCGAGAGAATCACGTACCCAATTTACAAACTGGCGATAGTCATTATTAGTGATCTCTTTTGCATCCATCCAGAATCCGGGGATAGAAACCTGCCGGTTACGGCTTGTATAATTATAGCTGATATCCTCATCACTCGGGCCCATATGAAAAGTTCCCGGTGGGATATATACCATGTTACGCGGAGGGTTCATGCTTTTGTTAGCGGTAGGTGCTACACCATGTAGCTGCCCATCATCGGGCAATCCTTTAGACTTTGCATTTTTTTTCAAAAAGCAGGATCCCAGGCTTAAACAGAAAGCGACCAAAATAATATTACTTAAGTAACCTCTCATTATGAAACTGATTTATGACAGTGACAAATATAAGTTTTCCATCGGCAGTTGTGCCGATTTTGCGATTTTGTTGCCAATAAATTTATGATCTGGGTAAAGTTAATGTCAGATACTACAAAATTAAAGTTGGGTTACTACAAATAATTTGATTTTTTCCATGTAGGCCTGTGAGGCCGCTGTCATAAAAGGCAAATTACTTTAAACTATGTTACACATTTGCTAAAAGAGCTTCTACCGTAAAAAAGGGCGCCTTACAGCTATATTCTTTACATAAATAAAATGCGACACCCCCCCCTTCGGCCCCTTCTTTTCCTGCTAATAACGGAAAAAAAGGAGAATTAGTTTCCCGGGCCTGAAGAATTTTATTAGGTATATACTTTCGCAATACAGGACACAGGAAATCGGCAGACTGCTGCCCAACCACCGCTATTTCCAACATCCCTTTGGCTATAGACTGAACAGACAGGGCCCATACGCCAAATGAACCCGGGTATTGTATAATCGCTTTCCCCATTGACCCAAGAATATCCCGGCATTGTTTGGCCCAGACCGGTTGATCAAAAACAATGGATAGGTACAGCAGATTGTATACCATCACCGAATTACCGCCTGGCACTGCCCCATCATACACTTCTTTTTTCCTGAGAATCACATCTTTTTGATCAGGGTGCGTATAAAAAAAGAAGCCGGTATCTATCTCTCCAAATTTTTCCACTACCCATTCTGTCAGCGCTTTTGCTTTCAGCAAATATGCACCTACCCCTGTCATTTCCTGCAAATGGATATAAGCCTGAATCAGATAAGCATAGTCATCCAGAAAAGCAGGTATTCTTGCTTGTCCGTTCTTACAGGTATGCAGCCAATCTTGCTCAATCCCGGAAAATGTTGCTTCAAGAAACCGCATATGTCGAACAGACATGTCCCTGTATGCACTTTCCCCTAATGCACCATAGGCTTTTGCATAGGCCGTATTCATCAAGGCATTCCAGCCCATGAGTATTTTATCATCTAACTGAGGGTGAATTCTCCTGGCGCGGCGCTGCATCAGTTTTTCTCTGCAATCACTTAATTTATTGGTAAGCAACTGTTCTGAAATGCCTTTTCGTTCTGCAAAAATATCCACTTCATCCTTTTTCCAAAGAATATTGGTGTGCTCCCAGTTACCTTCTTCTGTGATATTGTAAAAATCACAAAACAGGTCAGCATCAGCATCCAGGATAGCGGTAACCTCCTGTTTCGACCATGTATAAAATTTACCTTCCACGCCTTCACTGTCAGCGTCAATGGCACTGTAAAACCCTCCTTCACTACTCAGCATTTCCCTCTCAATAAAAGCGAGGGTTTGTTGAATCTTATCTGCATAACGGGCCTTGCCTGTGATCTGGTAAGCTTCAGACATCACACCTACCAACAGCGCGTTATCGTATAACATTTTTTCAAAATGCGGAACCCGCCATTCATTATCAGTACTATACCTTGCAAAACCTCCACCCAACTGATCATAAATACCCCCATCCATCATTTTATCCAGACTCAGCAAAGCCTGTTGTAATGCGGCAGGTTCTTTTGTGAAATGATAGTGTCTGAGCAGGTATTGGATAGAAAATGTTTGGGGAAATTTAGGCGCTTTGCCAAATCCACCCCATTCAGTATCTGCATTGGCCAGCAGGTTATCTGCGATTATTTGCAAGGTCTCATCCGAAAAAAAAGGGTTGTCTGTTGCTGTTCCGGGTTGCCGGATACCGAAACTATTGGAAGACAACAGGTGCCCTGTCAGGTTCTCTGCCTGCGAGAAAATTTCATCTTTTTTTACAAGATAGTTTTTATGAATACCGGTTAGTACCTCTTTCCAACTAGCCCGGTTAAAGGCCCTTTCCGGAGGAAAATAGGTTCCGCCAAAAAAAGGTTTTGCATCCGGGGTTAGAAATACATTGAGTGGCCATCCACCACTTCCCGTTATTGCCTGAACGGCATCCATATAAATATGATCAAGATCAGGACGTTCTTCCCTGTCTATTTTAATATTGATGAAATATTCATTCATCAATGCAGCGGTGGAGGCATCTTCAAAGCTTTCCCTTTCCATAACATGGCACCAATGACAGGCCGAATAACCAATACTTATTAATATGGGTTTGTCTTCTGTTTTTGCTTTCTGCAAAGCCTCTTCTCCCCATGGATACCAGTTAACCGGATTATGCGCATGTTGTAACAGGTAGGGGCTTGTTTCATTGAGGAGGTGATTGGTGTATTGATGGGGCATTTTATTTTTGAAAACAGAAATTATTTTTTGACTGCCTTTGTACTGCATAAAAACTGATCCAATGCCGCACACATACTTGGTTTTTGGGGTGAGGGCACTTTTATCTCCAGTTGTAATCCGGCTTCTTCCACTGCCTTGGAAGTATTACTGCCAAATGCACCAATCACCGTTCCGTTCTGTTTGAAACCGGGAAAATTATCGTACAAACTCTTTACACCGCTGGGCGTAAAGAAACAGATCACATCAAAATCTTCGGTACCTAATACCTCTTTGATATCATTGCTGATTGATCTGTACATAAAGCCCAACTGATATTCGCACTTGTTCGTCTTGAGCCAGTTCACAATTTCATTATCCTGCTGGTTCTCGCTGCATACATACAGGAACTTTTCATTTTCCTTATGCTTGTTAATCACATCAAACATGCTCTTATTGGTACCATCGGCCCCATAAAACACTTTTCGTTTTCTATACAGGATAAATTTCTGAAGGTAAAGAGCTACTGCCTCGGTTATGCAGAAATATTTTGTATCCTGCCCAATGGCTACTTTCATTTCTTCACACATACGGAAAAAATGATCGATCGCATTACGGCTGGTAAACATAACAGCTGAGTAGTATATGATATCAATTTTCTGCTTTCGGAATTCCCTTGCCGGAATACCTTCCAGTTTGATGAAGGGCTTGAAAACCAGCTCTACATTGTGTTTCCTTTCCAGATCGAAATAGGGAGATTTTTCACTTTCCGGCCTTGGTTGGGAAATCAAAATCCTCTTTGTTGCTTTGGCAGTAACTGATTTTTTGGAACCGTTCTTTAACATACTGCTGATCTAAGATTGTACAAAATTAAAAACTTCCGGCAAAATAATTGATCAATACCTTATAAATCAATACCAGCGGAAGCAATTCAACGGCGCAAAGGTACAGAAAAAAATGTAACGCATTCACTTTCAGTTTATTCCGAATGGTACTATACGATACCCAATAGCGGTAAGCCAACAATAGGCCCAGCAGGCCCAGAGACAGGTTGACAGCCACTTCAACTACCTGCTTTTCAGCAAAAGCCAATATAAGTAAGAATGGGATCAGCATAACCCCCAGCACTTTATTAACCAAAAAAACAACAAAAATATACAGTCCCGCTGCCTCTTTTGTATTAAAAACCCATCCGGCAAAAAGAAGGAAAAGGTACTTAGCAAGATAGGTTAGCAGTAAAACCGCAGCGCAGCCAAAAGCCAGCCACCAGAGAGAAATATCCATCCAGTTTTTGTACCGGATAAGCAGGCCGATATATAAGCCGGCACTGATGATAAATAGCAGGTTGGCTAACAGGGAAGCCAGGTTATCCTGCAAAAGCTGGTCACGGGTTTGTTTTTGACGAAGAGAGGATTGAAAGAAAAGTAAAAAAAGGTTCCTGAAATACTTTGAAAAAGCGGCGCGGATGAATGCAAGAATAAAAATCACGCCTGCCATCAGGTAAAAAAGCTCATCCTTTCCTATTTGCTTATGGTAATCTATGATCATGAACATTGCGGGCTTATCCAAAGGCAGGAATGGATGCGTTGCAAATTTTTGATAGGTTGATGTATCATATCCCTCTACCCGGGAAATAAGCAAAGCGGCTTTGCTTATTGAATCGGCCCGCCGACTACTATCTATATACTTTCTGATCATTAGTAAACTGTCGTTTTGAACTAACCTTTCCGGGCGCTTAATTTCAGCAGTATCAATAATTTTTTTCTTCAAAGGCAGTGGTGCGGACCGCGAAATAGTGGGAGGGGCTGCTTTGTGTGTAGACTCAGGACGGTTCACTGAATCTGCCTGGCAAAAAGCGATACAGGCAAAGCAAATCATGAAACATATCAGAAAAACTCTCTTCAAACCGGTGATTTGTAGCAAAAATATGGAGGCAGCGGCATTAATCGCGGAACAAATACCGATAACATTACTTTTGTCTTGATTTATTAAACAGATTTTTGATGGCAGGCATTTATATTCATATCCCGTTTTGCAGGAAAGCCTGTCATTACTGTAATTTTCATTTCTCTACTTCGGGGCAACGAATCCCTGAAATGGTCAGGGCGATCAGTAAAGAGGCTGAACTGCAACGCTTCTATCTGTCAGAAAAAATAGAGACCATTTATTTGGGTGGGGGAACACCCTCTCTGTTATCTAAATACGAAGTACAAAGTATCCTGTCTGTAATAAAAGGTTTGTTTGAAGTGGAGGAGCAGGCAGAGATAAGCCTGGAAGCCAATCCGGATGATATTACAGAATACGCTATAGATGGCTGGAAAGAATCCGGGATTAACCGTTTAAGTATCGGTATCCAGTCGTTTGTTGAAGCAGACCTCCGGTGGATGAACCGTGCACATACGGTTACACAGGCAAAAGAATCCATCTTGCTGGCGCAAAAACAGGGTATCACAAATATCTCTATAGATCTGATCTATGGAACGCCTGCATTATCTGATGCTGATTGGAAAGAGAATGTGGCAACCGCTATTTCGTTAAACATTCCACACCTCTCCTGTTATGCATTAACGGTTGAACCCAGAACTGCATTGGCAAAGATGATCCATACAAACCGCTTACCTGATGTAGATCAGGAAAAACAGGCAAGACATTTTACTTTACTGACAGAGTGGATGGCAGAAGCGGGTTTTGAGCATTATGAAATTTCAAATTTTGCCTTACCCGGTTTTCGCAGCAAACATAACAGCAGCTATTGGCAGGGTAAGCCGTATGTAGGACTGGGTCCTTCTGCCCATTCATTCAATGGTAAAAGCAGACAATGGAATATCGCTAATAACAGTCTGTATCTGAAAAGTATAGAAACTGCTACGGTTCCTTTTGAAATTGAAATCCTGAGTGAGGGGCAGCAATTGAATGAATTTATTATGACGCGTTTGCGAACCATAGAGGGCATACCACTGAAACAGGTTACGGCATGCTGGGGAGAGGAAAAAACGATGGCAATTATTCGGACCTCTCAAAAACATATCCAGCGCGGGTATGTAGTTCTTGCAAATGATCTTTTGAAACTTACTGCTGCCGGCCAATTTATGGCAGATGGGATTGCGGCTGATCTATTTACCAATGAACCTTAGCAAAACTGTTCGGGAGATACTCCCGGTTTCTGAAATAAAGCGGGATGTTGGTTCAACGCTAATGGCTTATCTGGTTGCTATACAAGAAATGTTTCAATCCGCTTAAATCCTTCTGCGGCAGGAAGCTGCTCCCACAATATTTTATAGATAGTGCCGGCGATGGGCATTTTTGCTTTTACCGTCTCGTTCAGGATACGAATACATTTACTGGCATTATACCCTTCAGCCACCATATTTAATTCCAGTTGAGCGGCTTTTACGGAATAACCCTTGCCAATCATATTCCCAAATGTTCTGTTCCTGCTATATAAAGAATAGCAGGTAACCAGCAGATCACCAAGGTAAACGGAACTCGCATAATTAGGTGATGCCGTTTGATGATTGTTATTTAGCTGTGTGAGGAAGGTTACCATCTCATTGGCCCCATTGGCTATGTAAACACTTAAAAAATTATCGCCATATTCCAGTCCATGTGCGATACCTGCCCCCAATGCATAAATATTTTTGAGTACCGCAGCATATTGCACACCCCATATATCATGATTCACCAGTGTATTAAGGTACTCCGTTTTGAAATGTGAAGCAATCACTGAGGCAATATCCGCATCCATCCCGGAAAAAGTGAGATAAGATAATTTTTCTGACGCTACTTCTTCGGCATGGCAGGGACCCAATACAGCAAAATAATCTGTAATAGCCACATCAAAATGCTCAGCTACGTATTGATTCACCAGTTGGTTACCGGAGGGAAGAATACCTTTTACCGCGGAAATTATTTTTTTCCCCCTCAGGGCATCCGCCGGTAATTGCTGAAGGGCATTCTCTACATAAGCGGAGGGTACCGCAATCACTAATACGTCAGATTCTGAGACCACAGTCTGAATATTATCGCTTAACCGTAATTGTGAAAGATTGAAATAAGCGCTGCTCAGATAATGTGGATTATGCCTGCGCTTCTCCATTGTATGAATAGTATCAGCATTGCGCACCCACCAATGGATAGTATTGCCATTATCTGTCAATATTTTAGCCAGTGCCGTGGCCCAACTTCCGCTTCCGATTATTCCAAACTGCATTGCTGAATGAATTTTTGTACAAACATACGAAATGAGTCAGTATCCGAATAATCACCAACAAGGTTATTAAAAAACAAACGGCAGGTAAAATCTGCCGTAGTATAGATCATTCTGTAAGGGAGGAGGATCAATTTGATTTCTTTTCTTCAAATAATTTGTCTTTCGGCACAACTTTAACTAAAGTTCCCTCTTTCAGTGTCTTACTTACAATGGAATAGGGACCCGTTATAACTTCATCGCCTTCCTGTAATCCTTCAATAATCTCAATATAATTAAGGTCCTGAATAGCTGTTTTTACTTTAACTTTTTTTACTTTATTGTCTTTTTGTAATACAAAAACAACTTCCTCTATATCATCATCCGAGCTGGTAGATTTTACTTTCTCCTGCTCTGGTTTTTTATCATCTTTCTTTTCTTCACCTGGCGCTATATCATTTTTTGTATCCCTTGTAGTAACAGCATTTAAAGCTACTGACAAAACATTCTGTCTTGTTCTGGTCTGGATATCCGCGCTGGCAGTCATACCCGGACGGAAAGGAAATCCTTCACCCGTTACTATCATATCATTATACGATTCAGGCAACAAACGGATATGGACCTTATAATTAGTCACATCCGTATTGGAAGAAACAGAGGTTGATCCTGTATTTGGGTTGGCAATTTTGTATACCAGCCCTTTAAATTTACGATTGGTATACGCATCAATTTCAACAACGGCTGTATCGCCGAGTTTTACTTTTGGTATATCATTTTCGCCTACATCCACCCTAACTTCTATACTGCGCATATCAGCAACCCGCATCATTTCCGTACCAACATTAAAGCTGTTACCCGCTACACGTTCTCCTTTTTTCACATTCATCAAACTAATCATACCATCCATGGGTGATATAATTACCGTACGGGAAAGATCTTTATCTGCTTTAGATAATTGTGCCTGGGCGCTTTGAATAGATGCCTCACCACTTTTTAGCCCTTCTCTTGCAGCGGTGTAATTAGCCTGTGCCGTTAAATAATTTTGTTCAGCCTGTTCAAATTCGGCAAGAGACACTACTTTATCGTTTAATAATTTTTTTTGGCGGTCATATACATTTTTGAGGTTATCAAGGGTAGCTTTCAATCCGGCTAAGTTGGCAGTTGAGTTAGATAACTGGGCTACAGTCTGGTTTACACCAGCTTCTATCTGATCGCGCTGGGTAAGGTAGATATCTGCATAAATCCTTGCCAGTATTTGTCCACGCTTTACGCTATCGCCTTCACTCACATTCAATTCAACAATTTCTCCGCTGATATCCGGGCTTACTTTTACTTCAATCTCGGGATACACTTTACCGCTGGCATTTACTGTTTCAATAATGGTTCTTGTGGTAACTTTTTCAGATGATACTTTTAAACCTTCTTCTTTACCAATCACACCTGCTTTCTTCAGACCTATCAAAGCACCTATCACAACAATCAACGCTACAATGATCCAAATCAGTTTCTTATTCATAAAACAGTTTTTCTTTTAATGCTTTCCGCTATTTGCAAAAAGCTGCTGGTAGCTTTATAATTTCAGGCCTTTCCCTTTGTAGAATTCAAGCAACTTCATTTTAAAAACATAATCATATTGATTACTGAGTTGCTGCACTTTCGCTTTTAGCAAATTATTTTGATTTGTAATCAGATCAAGTGAGCTGAGTAAACCCACTTCATAACGCTTAATGGCAAAATCATACGCTTTCTGTGCACTGGTTACTAACTTTTTGCCTGCATTAAATTTTTGCAGCGCGGTTATGGCATTGGTATATGCTGAATAAATATTCTGCCTGAGCGTAAGGTTACTTTGTTGTTTTTGCAATTCGGCAGACTTAAGATTCAATTTGGCTTGTTGGATATTGATTTTCGCCTGGTGATTATTATAAACAGGAATACTTAAACTGATACCCACATTTTGTCCGAAATTATTATCCAGTTGTTTGGACCAACCATCCCATAACTGATCAAATCCGCGGCTGGTTTGCGTTAGTTTATATATGGGATTCTGCACATAATAATTCACGTTACTCAAAGTAATGATTGGTTCAGAACCTGTAATCGGGCTATAACCTAAAAATGATCCGCCGGTTGTTTTTTTAAATGAATTAGAAAAGTTGGTTGAAAGATTACCTCCCAAACTGATCGTAGGATACATTAGCGCTTTTGATACCAAAATACTTTTCTGTGCAGACTTAATCCTGAATTCATTGGCTTTTTGCAGTGGTTGATATTGCAAAGCCAGGTCATAAACCATTTCAGGCTGGAGCTCAGCAAATGATTCAATCGGAATTTGATCAACTGCCGGCGTTTCAATGCCAAACAGAACATCAGTTTCCAGGTTTAATAATGCGCGAAGGTTTAATAAACTTTGTTCATAATTGCCTTTTGAAGCATAATAGTTACTGCTGTCTGTAGCCAATTGGGCCTCCACTTCGGCAAGGTTCAGTTCAGGCAATACGCCGGCATCAACCCTTTTTCTTGTAATGTCATATTGATTCTGTGTTTGAGATATCTGTACCTCACTGATTTTTAATTGCTCCTTGGAAGCCAATACCTGCAAATAATAGGTAGCCACATTAAAGGATACATCATTGGCCGCTTTGGCTACATCAGCAAGGGCCGCCTCGGCATTAAATTTTGCTACCTGGGTTGCATTTTTTAACCGGCCAAAGTTATACAATTGGGCGCCTGCATTAATGCCAAAATTCTGGTATAAAAACTGTGATGTTGAGAAACTATTGGTGGTAGGGTCAATGGAACGTCCAAAACGAACGCCGGTTGAGGAGTTCCCATTCAAACTGGGATATACATTATACTTTGCCTGTTTTGCCTGCAAAGCAGCAATCCTTGCCTGTATATCTGCCTGCCTGATAGATATATTATATTCAAGCGCATGCTCGATACAATGACGAAGATCCCAGTTATCCGAGGCCCTTTGCGCAAATGTCTGGGAAATACATACACAACAAATAAGGGTCAAATACTTCTTCATATTAAACAAAAATAACGGTTTCCCCGCCAGTTCCCTAAATTTTAGACAGACGGAAAGGAATTGCAGTAAACCGTTAAAAAACTATTATGAAAGGCTGGCAATACTTTCAAAAGCTCTCAAAAGGTCTGCAATCAGATAAGCAGGTTCCTCCAACCCAATATATAACCGTAAGGAACGGTGATCCTGATTTTGAGGGTCAAAATCCTCCGGTTTCATTCCGGCGCATTTAGGCAGAATCAACGATTCGTAACCGCCCCAGCTAACTGCCATCAGGATATGTTTAAGTGATTCGCAGAACAACTCAATAGTTTTGGCAGATTCCGCTTTCAGAAAAATGGTAACCAGCCCACAGGCCCCGGTCATTTGCTTTTGGGCAAGCT
The DNA here is from genome assembly GCA_964359445.1 of uncultured Sediminibacterium sp. Taxonomy (GTDB): domain Bacteria; phylum Bacteroidota; class Bacteroidia; order Chitinophagales; family Chitinophagaceae; genus Sediminibacterium. The sequence goes on from CAYHTC010000029.1 coordinate 13,334, forward strand.
CAAACTGGGAAAATGACAGATCCATTGGGAAAATCACTTTCTCAACCCTGGGATGTGCTTTTAAAAAACCAACCACTTCGTGAGTAGTACGGGTGATGCGTTCGAGCCGTACCGGCAATGTGCGCAATCCCCGTATTAACAGCCATGCATTGAATGGTTGAATACCTGAGCCGATATTCATATACTCGCTGTTAAAAATGCGTTCGATCATTTGTCTGTTGCCACTCAGTACACCTGCTACCGTATCGCTATGACCCGCAATGTATTTTGTGCCTGATTGTAAAACAAGGTCAATACCAAATGCGATCGGTTTCTGATAAAATGGTGTGCAATAGCTGTTATCACAGATGGTAATGATGGAGTGTTGTTTTGCCAGCAAGGCAATTGCAGACAGATCCTGCAACTCAAAGAACCAGCTATTGGGTGATTCCAGGTATATCACCGTAGTATTAGGCTGAATAGCCAGGGCAAAATTTTCTGTTGAACGGCCATCAACATAGGTAACGGTAACATTAAATCGTGGAAGGATTACTTCAAACATACGTTGTGCCCATGTATAAGGGCTTTTCACACTAACAATATGATCACCACTTTTGATATTGGCAAGCACTGCGGCAAATATGGCAGCGGCACCACTATTAAATACAAGACAATCTTCTGCACCATCCAGCGCAGCCAGTTTTTTTCTGAGTATCTCAACCGTTGGATTTAATCCGCGGCTATATAACCAGGTAGAATACTCATCTTCAAACGATTTACGGAGATAATCTACTTTTTTAAACGCAAAATTGCTGGTTTGAATGATGGGAGGCGCAATGGCGCGAAAATAATCGTCACGCTCCTCACCCAACTCATTTATGATATAAGAAATATCCATACAATTATTCCTCCTTGCCTGCGGCGACCGGCAGGCTTTTATTATTAATTTTTTTTGCAACAAAATAGATCAACATAAATGCCGCCAGTACTAACAGCCCAACCAATGCTGTACCCGGTGTTTGTATAGCAATACTAATGCCTACAAAAAGATAGGCCGCCATAAAAATCAGTGGCATAGCGGGATAAAACTTCATTTTATAAATACCCGTTCCATCCAGGTGTTTGGTTCGCTTTCGTAATACGAAAATGGTTGCACTGGAAGCTACCATTCCAAAACAATCAAGAAAGATGGTGAAATTGAGAATTTTTTCAAAAGTCTGCGCGAAAAAAAGTATAATAAAACACATGGCCGCAAAAACGGTTAATGAAACGGTTAATACCCCGTTAGCAGGATTTTGTTTTGAAAAAAATTTAGGTAAAACACCTTCTTCACTCATCGCATACATTACTCTCGGGTTACTCATCAGTAATGCATTTACATAAGCCAATACACCAAAAAACAGAAAGAAAGAAAACAAATCCGCACCGCCTTTTCCAAAA
>CAYHTC010000030.1:0-14652 GCA_964359445.1 uncultured Sediminibacterium sp.
GCTTTCGGAAATATCTACCGCAATTTTGCCTTAACACTCACTGCCAGAATCGATGGTGCTACCCCTTCTGAAGAAGTGCTGGATTTTCCTTCTTTTGAAGATGGTATTCGCGGAATGGCATTTATTGATAATGTGGTAGCATCAGCAGCGAGTGATCAGAAGTGGACGAAGTATGTGCTGTGATTGTTGTGCGGGGGGAGTGAAAAATTAAAAGTTGATCGTGAGACGTGAGTCGTGAGAGTTTTTATCATGTATTCTATCATTCATTTATTCATTGTATATGACTACTATCAAAGGGCCGGGCATCTTTCTCGCACAGTTTATGGGCGATGCCGCGCCGTATCATTCGCTTGAATCTATTTGTAGATGGGCAGCCTCATTAGGATTTACCGGTGTGCAGATTCCCGGTTGGGATAGCAGATGCATTGATCTGCAGAAAGCTGCCGAAAGTAAAACCTATGCGGATGAGATAAAGGGTATTGTAAATGCCGCGGGTATGGAAATTACAGAACTGTCTACGCATTTACAGGGACAACTCGTTGCCGTTAACCCTGCTTATGACGCTTTGTTTGATGGCTTTGCTCCTGAAAACGTTCGAAACAATCCCAAAGCAAGAACCGCATGGGCCGTGCAACAACTAAAGTATGCGGCCAAAGCTTCCCGGCATTTAGGATTGAATGCACATGCTACTTTCAGCGGAGCTTTATTATGGCATACAGTATATCCCTGGCCCCGAAGACCGGCAGGGCTGGTTCAAACCGGATTTACCGAACTGGCCAAAAGATGGTTACCCATATTGAATGTATTTGATGAAGCAGGCGTTGATCTTTGTTATGAAATTCATCCCGGCGAGGACCTGCATGATGGGGTAACCTATGAGCTGTTTCTCGAAAAAGTGAACAACCACCCAAGGGCCTGTTTATTATATGATCCCTCGCATTTTGTTTTACAATGCCTCGATTATCTGAGTTATATAGATTATTACCATGAACGCATACGCATGTTTCATGTGAAAGACGCGGAATTTAATGCATCCGGAAAACAGGGAGTGTACGGCGGCTACCAGAACTGGGTAGACCGGGCCGGACGCTTTCGTTCGCTGGGTGATGGGCAGGTAGATTTTAAATCCATCTTCAGCAAACTCGCTGCTTATAATTATAAGGGATGGGCCGTGATGGAATGGGAATGCGCTATTAAAGATGCAGCAACGGGCGCGGCAGAAGGTGCGCCATTTATTAAACAACATATTATTAAAGTAACGGAAAAGGCGTTTGATGATTTTGCCGGAACCGGATCTGATGAAAATTTTAATCATCGTATTTTAGGAATTGATTAATAACTTTACTCTCTAACCAAAAAACATACAGCATTGAAAAAGTATTTCGTAGCCATCACCTTTCTGGCTTTAATGGGAGCCTGTAGTAACAACACTGAAAAAAAAGAAGAACCAGCAGCGGCACCAACCGCTTCAACCCTTAGTTCAAATCCTGATTACCAGAAAGGATTGGAACTGATTGCCAAATCAGATTGTCTTACCTGTCATAAGGTAAGCGAAAAAATTGTTGGACCTGCTTACAAAGATGTAGCAGCCAAATATGAAAATACAGAGGAAAACGTAAATCTGCTCGCTTCAAAAATCATCAAAGGCGGAACCGGTGTTTGGGGCGCTGTTCCAATGACGCCGCATGCACAATTAAGTGAAGCTGATGCCAAACAAATGGCTAAATTTATTCTCTTACTCAGAAACAAATAATCATGCTGTCACTCTCAGCTATCACCGTTTTAGCAGTTGCTTTATTGGTATCAACGCCTGAAAAAAAAGTTCCGGTACGCATGCCGGTACAGCAAGAAAAGGGCTGGATATCCTTATTTGATGGCACCACCACCAAAGGATGGCACACATTCGGAAAAACTTTTGTAGGCGAAGCCTGGAAAGTGGCCGATGGCAACCTTTACCTGGATGCATCCAATAGGGCCAACTGGCAAACAAAGGGTGGCGGAGATATTGTGAGCGATGAGGCTTTTGAAAATTTTCACCTGAAACTGGATTGGAAAATTTCAAAGAACGGAAACAGTGGTGTGATATTCTGGGTGCAGGACGATCCTGCAAAATACCCATATACTTGGCATACCGGGCCGGAAATGCAGGTATTGGATAATGACGGCCATCCTGATGGCAAGATCATTAGGCACCGCGCGGGTAATTTGTATGATCTGATTGCAGGCAAAGAAGATGCTGTTAAACCGGTGGGTGAATGGAATACCTCGGAGATCATCAGCAATAAGGGCAAACTGGATTTTATTTTGAATGGCATCACTGTGTTGTCTACTACCTATGGCGATGATAACTGGAAACAATTAATTGCCGGTAGTAAATTTAAAACCAGGCCGGATTTTGGTACAATATTCAAGGGCCATATTTCTTTACAGGATCATGGGAATGATGTATGGTATAGAAATATCCTGATCAAAAAATTATAGCAGTTCCCATTTTATCAGATGCCATCTCATTCGGATTGGGATGGCATTTTTCATTAGCTGACCATCCGGGAATGATTGAGTTGAAATAACTAAGCTTAATTTTGTAACATGTTTGAATACGATGATATCTACTTTATGCAGCAGGCTTTGAAAGAAGCAGTGGCCGCTTATGAAGCAGACGAAGTACCGGTGGGTGCGGTGGTGGTGATTAATAATAAAATTATTTCACGTGGACATAACCAGGTAGAATTACTGAACGATTCTACGGCACATGCAGAAATACTGGCCCTAACATCGGCCTATAATTATTTAGGCGCGAAATATTTACCGGAAGCCACACTCTATGTAACTGTTGAACCCTGCCTGATGTGCTGTGGCGCTTTGTACTGGAGTAAAATTGGCCGTGTGGTATTTGGCACAGCCGATGAGAAGAACGGCTATAAACATATCACCAAAGAAAACTGGCCCTTTCATCCTAAAACAGTATTGGTAACAGGCGTTTTACAGTATGAATGCGCCAGCCTGATGCGGTCTTTTTTTAAATCGAAGCGGTAACCAAACAGTTCAGATTTTTTAGAGCCTTACCTGCAAAGAAAGCCAAACTGCCCTTCCCATTCCATTGATACCACTGCCATGTGTGCGGTAATCAACATTCTGCATATTCTGGATGCCGGTTCTTATGCTATAGTTTTTACCACTATACCCTGTATTCAGATTAACAAGGTTCCATCCCGGTGTGCCGCCCGCGGGTATTCGGTTATCATCCTTATCACCTTTTGCCAGCCTGGTTTGTGAGGAAGCAAAAATATCTTCGATACTCACATACCAGCCCTGCCAATGATATTGCAATTGTACTCTTCCATTAAAAGGGGGTATACGGCGCATGGGTTCATTAGCTGATAAATTCTGACCATAAGCATATGCTGCACCTGTATAAAAACTAATAAAAGAAGATAACTGATACTGCAATTCAAACTCTGCGCCTCTTACATACGACTCCTGGTTATTTTCTTTGGTATATACATTGTATCCATTCACCTGTTGCCCCGAAACCTGCACTCGCGAAATCAGATCAGTGAGATGCATATAATAGATGGCTACCGACGTTCGCAGTTGCCTGTTAAGAAACCGGTATCCCAATTCGGTATGATAACTTTTTTCAGGACGCAGACCACCTGCCGGCACTTCATACCGAAAATCCACCAGCCCCAAACTGCCCATATCATCAATATTAGGTGTACGATACCCTGTGCTGAAAGAACTATACACTCTCGACTTTCGGTTAATGGAATATCCCAATGCTGCATTCACAACCAATGATGAGGAATGCACAGATACATTACCCAATTTTACAGGAGATATACCGGTATCAGGTATATGAATGCCCATGGTGTTATAACGTACCCCGGCTTCTATATCAAAGGCGCCTGCTCTAATATGATGCAGGGTATACAAAGAAAAATTATCACCCGAAGAAGCATCCGGATAAAGGCCTCTCAACTGTTGCCCCGGCGATGTGGCAATGGGTATTTGCCATTTAACACTGTTCACTTTATCATAATAATATTCAATACCACTATTTGCCTGCCAATGTGTTCCCGGTACAGAAGTAATATCAACCGTTGCCCCAATGGTTTTTACCCGATCTTCTTCGGTAAAGCGGTTGGCATTGGCCTGTTTGTAATACTCTCTTTTTTCAATACTCTCCTGTGCAGACAAAATAAAATTAACAGACGATAATAAGGGCTGACTGGTTTTTGTTTCCAGTTTCAAATAACTCATTTTTCGTTCTTGCGGAGAAAAAAAATAATAGGCAAAATTTTCCAGTTTCACTTTATGATAAAGAGGAACCTGCTTCTGTTTTACATACTGGTGCGAAGCAGTAAGGGTGGTTTGTTTGCCTATCCTGAATTTCATTTTAACATCAAAAGCCTGTTCGGTATAACCTGATGGTGACTGGCGGCCTGTTGTATCACCGCCAAATAAATCGCCGAATTTTCGGTTGGTATAGCCTGCGGATATGGCAAATTTTTCTGACTGGTAATCCAGCTCGGTCCTTGCTGTGTATTCCATATCCCGCGAAACTGTTTTACCCACTGTGTTTGCCCTGAACAATTTTTTTCCGAAAGCAGGCTCTCTGGTGAACAGTTGAATTACACCGCCCATGGCATCAGAGCCATACTGCACCGAACCCGTACCGCGTACCACTTCCACTTTCTCAACCATATATATATCAACTGTATTCAGGTATTGATTAGGGCCATACCGGAATGTGGCATTGTTAAAACGAATACCATCCACCAGTATCAATGTTTGGTTACCGGTGAGGCCCCTTACAAAAGCAGAACCGCCACCATGACTTGTTTTTTGTACAAACACACCCACCGAACCCATCAATGCTTCGGGTATGGTTCTAAAACCAGCCTGCACCATCTGTTTAGCGGTAACCAAATTATAGGAAAATGGCAGTTGCTGTGCAGTAGTTAATTTTCTGGTTGCCGTTACCACCACTTCTTCCAGCATACCCACCGTATCTTTTTTTACCTCAATACCATCCTGCGAAAAACTTAAGCAGGGGAGTATGAGACCATACAGCAATAGAAAATATTTAGTTACTCGCAGCATGTATTTTATTGATTGGATTCCGACAATTTTTGTTGCTGCCGGTAATGATCGGCCCGCATATCTTTGATATCATCCATCTCCGGTCCTTTTAAAATTTTATGCCAGTCAATTGTTTTATGATAAGGCTTCATCGCTTTATTTACATCAAATACCCGCTCATCATTTTTTTCGAGTGTGTACTTAGTGTAATCGGGTTTATCTGTAAAAAAATCCTGTAATAAAGAAGCGGTAGCATCATACTGGTTTACATAGGGCACACTTAAAATATTATAGATTGTTTTTAAAATAGAACCGAAGTTAGCATGTGTATGACTAACATAGCCGCGTTTTACATAAGGACCGGCCATCATCAGTATAGAACGGTGCGCATCAATATGATCCACGCCACCCTGGGGGTCATCTTCTGTAATCACCACCAGCATATTTTTCCAGTAGGGGGTACGCGATAAAAAATGAAGTATTCTGCCCACAGCCAGGTCATTATCCGCCATATAAGAATGCGGGAAATAATAACCATCCTCAGGTCTTGCGCGTGAGCCATGGTCATTAGGAACCTGCACGGCAATTAAGGAAGGCATTTTTTCTTTTCCTTTCAGCCACTTATTGGTAAATTCTTCTTCAAACTGGTTCATCCTGAACTGGTCGGGGATATTGGAATTAAAACCTGCATAATGGGTACTGGTATTTTTATACAAAGCTTTTTGCATAGGTACCATTACCCCATGTCCGGCACCGGTAGCCGTATCATACCAGCTTTCGCGAACATGCGCCGTTTCATTGGCTTCGCCGAAATTATAAAAGGGTATATGCTTTCGTTCCAACGCTTCCCACAAGCCACCAATTTCTGCATAATCTTCCGGATCCATACTGCCAGTAGAACCGGGGAAGCGCCGGCCCGGTGCCTGTGAAAATAAATTAGCCGTTTTACTTACACTCGAATTGGTTTCAACCCATTCATTGGGAATAACGCCCATCATCCAGTGGTGCCCGTGAATAGAAGCATCGCTATCGCAATAAAAATTATCACTGAAAGCAAATTGTTTTGCCAGTTTATGATGGTTGGGAGAAATTTTTACATTTTTAAACCTGGCACGTAAAGAATCGGGTAGGGTATACTCACAATCAACCCCAAACCTGGCCAGGGTTCTATCTCCTTTAGCATTTTTTAACTGCCCCAGTACTTCATCATACGTTCTGTTTTCTTTGGTGATGTACACAATATATTTAATCGGACTCTCCCGCATACCCGGCAAAGCAGGTAACGGATTGGCCAATGTATCATTCACTGTAACCGATTCAAAAGTATTGCGGATGGTTTGTGCAGTGTAAGCAGCCAGCGCAGATTTATCGGGCATCGGAATTTTCTGAAAACTGCCCAACTGAATATCACCAATATACGTGCCTTGTAGTGGAGCTATAAAACCAGCGCCACCATTGGGTCCGGCCCCTAATCCACGGCAGGAAATCACATACAACTCTTTTTCATCGGCTGATAACTGAACCCTTGCAGGGCCCCAGCCGGTAGGTATCAATCCTTTCGTTATTTTCTTCTCTACATCAATTACCGCCACCGCATTAAAACCCAATAAAGCCACATACAATGTTTTCTCATCTTTACTTAACGTAATACCAAAAGGTAATAAACCACGATATTTATCTATACGGGCATCAACGGTAATTGGAATATGACTAACGATCCGATGATTGGCATAATCAATCACAGTAATATTATCATTGGTTGCATTGGTTACATATATGTAATTTTTCCCTACGGCAATGGAATTAGGACTGGCGCCGCCCACCACTTCTGCCCCTTCAATCATTTCTCCAATCTGGTAACCGGTTTTAAATTTATCAACTACTTTATTTGTTGCCAGATCAATGGTAAATACACTCATCGCTTCCGGCGATAGCGGGCTTCCTACACCCGGAATTTTTTTCCCATCAATGATGGTTCCTTCAATCGACTCCTTGGTATTATCACCATAGGGATGGCGGGAAATCATCAGCGCGTCATAATTTTCTTCAGTGGCTCCTGCTATTAACGGATAGGCATACATACCCACATTGGCTACAAAAGCGGTTTTGGCATCGGCACTTATGGCCAGCCCGAATGGCTGACGGCCGGCGGGTATAGAGGCTGTTATTTTCTTTTCGGTCAGATGATAGCGTACCATCCGAAAATTGCCCCTGTCTAAAATCAATAATTCATCCTGGTTAATTAATAAATCGGAGGTAAAACTGTCGTCGAATTTTATTCCGCCTATTCTCCCGTTCAATGAAATGGAATCAATCATTTGCCTGCTGTCAATATCATACACAATAACAGCGCCATTATCTCCACCACTCAGGTACAGTGTTTTTGAATCGGGTGCAAAAGCCACTCCCAAAAAAGAACCATTGGATAAGGGTGATGGTATTTTTTTATTATAGCTGGGTATCCTGGTATTTTGTAGTGATGCAATATCTATGATAGTAAAGACCCCATTGTGCAGTATTACCGCTTTTTTACCATCCGGAGAAATGGCCATCCCAAACGGATCATTTGTAATGCGTATCAACTTACCGGCCGGCTTAAGAAAACGGCCGCTGGGTAATACCGATACCCCTTTTTCATTAATGGAACAAAACCGGTCCTTACCGGGTACCTGCAAAACGGTAACCGGTTGTTGCGCAGCAAGAGAAATAGACAAGGAAAAAACGGGTACTAACAATAGCAGTTTTTGATTTAGAATGTTTTTGACTGGCATATTACAGGATTTTGATTGATGGTGATTGCAAATATATCCGGCTACTGGTACTGGCAATTACCAGATTGATTAATAAATGATGATTTTTTGAATCATACACCCTATTTTGGCATTCTTAAGTGGGTTACTTTCCCCGCTTTTGCGTATCAAGGGTTAAAAACCAAGAAAAATGATACAAAAAACATATTTCAAGACGAAAGACTATTGCAAAGTAAAATTTTCTTTCGCTGATGAGACAATCAATGCTGAAACCGTTGAGATACTTGGCCTGAACAGCGACTGGGAAAATGCCATTGTGATGAGCAAAAAGAAAGACGGCAGTTTTACGGCTGACGTATCCTTACCTAAAAATTCACAACACGAATTTAAATACCTCGTTAACGCAACAGAATGGATTAATGATCCTGCTGCCGATGCACAGCACTCAAATGTGTATGGTGGAAGTAATAGTGTAATTACGTTGTAGTTTAAAAAAGCGGGGTATCCCCTTCTTCTTACCGCTGTTATTAAAGTAATAAATAAACGAAAGCTCAATGCCCGAATGGCAATCACTTACAAATTGGCCATAGCTCTTTTGGGAGAGGGGATGTGTTTGCAGAAAACGTCTTATAACGAAATCAGAAAATTCAACACCGGGCAGGCAAGCGCCCGGTAATATTTTTTTGATCTGCCGTTCCATAGTCTGAAAATTATAGCTATACTTCGCCTTCAGCATTTGCATCATCTGGTGCAGCAACCTCTTCTTTAGGCGTTACATTTTTCAGACTAAGCTGAAATTTGGTGTTGAGGGATACTACATAATGGTTAGCCAGTAATAAAGGTTTGATATTGGTATCCTCCAGCATTACAAAAGCAAGATCCGAAGCCAGTGCGGAACCACTGATGATATTGGCCACACGGCCCCTGGTAAACTCAATAGAAAATTTATATCCCGCTTTACGGCCACTACCGGCTCTTTCAAAATCTATCCGGTTCAAATCCAGTACCTGGTCGCCATTAAGGGTTCTCTTTAATAAAATTTTGATAATGGGAAGGTATTTACTCCAGATCTGTGTGTACATGGGGGTGAATTATGGGGTTTATGGGTGTAATGATTGCCTGATATGGCGGCAAAAGACAAGGCAAAGGTGCGTTATTTATGGCCGAAATACGAATTTGGTTTTAAAAACCCCTGTTTTATTTCCTGGATGGCGGCTGTCTTCATACATGGAAGGTAAACGGGAAATATTACCTATATTGAACCTCTGTTTTTTGATTTTCTAACAACCATATTTAAAATTGTATGAACCATTCACGCAGATCCTTTATTCAGAAAACGGCCATTGTATTGGCCGGCAGCTCTTTTTTTTCAAAAAAATTATTTTCCGCCACTGCACCAGAAACCCTTACAGGTATTCAGTTGTATTCGATAAGGGATGAAATGAAAAAAGATCCGCTTGGCACTTTAAAAGCGCTTGCCGATATGGGATACCGGCATGTGGAACACGCCAATTATGTTAACCGGAAATTTTATGGCTATGCCGCCACTGACTTTAAAAAGGTATTGGCCGATTATGGCTTAACCATGCCCAGCGGCCATACGGTTATGGGCAGAAATCATTGGGATGAAAGCAAAAAAGATTTTACCGATGCCTGGAAATATACCATTGAAGACGCGGCTATTGCCGGGCAGGAGTTCGTGATAAGCCCATGGCTGGATGAAAGCCTGCGCAAAACATTTGATGACATGAAACGCTATATGGATGTATTTAATAAATGTGGTGAACTCTGCCATACATCGGGTATGCGTTTTGGTTATCATAACCATAATTTTGAATTCAGCCAGTCGCTCAACGGACAAAAAATATACGATATCATCCTGGATAACACGGATCCTTCGCTGGTAACACAGCAACTGGATATGGGTAACCTGATAGGTACCGGCGCTGATGCTTATGAAATTGTATCCAGGCATCCGGGCAGGTTTGTGTCGCTGCACGTAAAAGATGAAATTAAATCTGCCAAAGGCGAAATGGGTGAAAGTTATGAAAGCACCATATTAGGTACCGGTGTAGCCAATACCAAAGCCATTACCGACCTTGGCAAAAAATTGGGGGGCACCCTTCATTTTATTATTGAACAGGAATCATACCAGGGTAAAACACCATTGGAATGCGTGAAGGAAGACCTGAAAGTGATGAAGAGCTGGGGGTATTGATATTTTTATGCTTCTTTCTGATAAATTTTTTTCTCCAGCGCGTACGTAATAATGCCGGCAATACTTTTAGCGCCTATCTTATCCATGATACGGGTTCGGTGGCCCTCAACGGTTCTTTTGCTGAGGTTTAGCGAATGGGCGATTTCTTTGCTGGTGTATTCGCGGCAGATCAGCCGCATAATGTCTTTTTCTCTTTCGGAAAAAGAGAGTTCGGCATTATGCGGCGACTGGTATTTTCTGGAAACGATCTCGGTAAGGCGCTCGGTAATCTCTTTGCAGAAATAAGGTTTGTGCCGGTATACTGTGTAAATGGCTTCGGATATTTCTACCGTATCGGCGCTTTTCAAAATATAGCCTAATGCCCCGGCCTCGAGCATCTGGAGAATGGGTTCTTCTGTTCCATACGCGGATAATACAATTACCCTGTTATTGATTTTGCGGCGCGCCAGTTCCCTGGTGGCCATGATGCCATCCATTACCGGCATCTTAACATCTGTCAGAATCACATCGGGAGAAAGTTCTATGGATCGCCTGATCAGATCCTGGCCATTTACCGCCTCTCCTACAATTTCGAGGTTTTTTACCTGTGTAAGCAAAGTTCTCAACCCGGTTCTGAACAGGCTATGATCGTCCGCGATTAACACTCTGATATTTTTCTCTTCCATATACATCCGTTTTTTAGGTAATAGTTATACGTATCAAACAAAACAGACAGGATGTGCAACAGGGGGTAACCGTTTGAATATCTACTCAGTAATGATAACAAGGATTACTGCAAGATATATAAACAGAAAACCAATACGCAGGGTATTAGTACCCGGTTGAGCCTATCTTTTCACGGGATATCAGTGGCAGTTATACGTTGTGGGTATAAAATGCTGTAGCGAATGTATTTAGGATATCTACCGCCAGCAAGCGTTAAAACACGGTATTTATTACCTCGGTAATTTGTAATCCTGCAAGAGAACCTGGATGTCTATATCCAGTCCCTGCGCCAATGCCACCAGTGTAGTAAAGGCAAAATTGACTTTCCCTTTTTCTATTCTTTGTATCTGGCTATACTCAAGTTCTGAAGCCGCGGCCAATTGCCGGATACTGAGGCCCTTTGCCTGTCTGAGTTTTGTAAGCTGCACGGCAAACCTGAGCAGTATCTTTTCCTTGTTATTCATCTGGTAACAAGGTCTGCTCAATGTAAATATTTTTTGACGTATGATTATACGTCTGTTTGATTTTATTCGTAATTTGGTATCAGCCATTCATAACCAGATGGCTCTATATATGAACGGCACACAAACAAATCAGCTACCAAAAGAAATTTTACACCTCATCCTTTATGGTTTAATCATGGCGCAAATCAAACAGAAAGGATTAGCGGTTACCCGCACACCAGGAATGGCTGAAATAACCAACCACGCTACCTGTTGATAATTAACGGGTAAATGTGGAGTATTAAGTCCCGATAAAATGAATAAGCAGGTTTATTTTATTGAATTTTAAAAATAATAAAAACTTAATACCCCAATAACATGATCGGCGCCGTTACCACTGCTTACAAAATGCTTAGCAAGCATGGTTTTGCAGATATTATGCAAAACAGTCATACAGGTGAGAAATCGTTACACACCAACGTATTTTTTGATGCGGATGAACTGATCCGCGGTTTTGCCTCTGAAAAAATACTGGAAGTACCCAACTATCTGACCGTTCAAACAGGCGAAAACAAGCATATCACCCTGCAACCGGATTTTCTCCAGTATATCAATCACAGTTGTAACCCCAATGTTTTTTTTGATACTACCCGCATGGAGTTGATTGCCCTGAAAGAAATACAACCGGGCGATGAGCTGGTCTTTTTCTATCCTTCCACAGAATGGAAGATGGACCGGCCCTTCGAATGTTTTTGTGGTACACCACAATGTCTACATCGCATACAGGGTGCCGCTTTCCTTTCAGAACAGGAAGCAGGCAGGTACCGGCTTACCGATTTTATTATACAAAAACTACAAACATCCAAGACGAAATAATTCTCATGTCGCCAGTTGATGATCTTATTCCTGCAGTTCCTGTTGACCGTCTGAAAGTTTGGGTACTGGCTCCATACCTGATAACAGCGGATGCCAATATTGACTATTATTACGATTTTTCACAAAGCATTGCTGAATACACCAAAACATTTGAAACACTTGGTCTTGCCTGGCAATGGCAGCCGGTTAGCATACATGATTATGCGGTTATCATTGATACTATCCTGGCAGAAAAAGCAGCCGGACAATATTTTCCACTGGTACTAAATCTTTGTGACGGAGATGAAGTAAACGGAACACCCGGCATTTCTGTGGTGCAGTTACTGGAGGAAAATGGATTGGTGTATACAGGGTCGGATGAATATTTTTATCGCATCACCACTTCTAAAATTTCCATGAAAGAAGCGTTCGATAAAGCGAATGTACCCAATGCAAAATGGGAAGCCATCCTGTCCAACACACAAAACCTGAATGGGCTGCTCGAAAATTTGGGAACACCGGTAATTGTAAAACCCGCTGTTTCCGGCGGTAGTATGGGCGTAGGTATTAAGAATGTGGTATACACAAAAACCGAATTGGCAGAACAGGTTCAAAAAATGTTTGAAGGCTACAGAGGCTGGAACCTGGCAGCAGAGGGCCTTGTAGCAGAAGAATTTATTACCGGCCCCGAATTTACTACCCTCATTGTTGGCTCCTCCTTATTTCCTGAACAATGTATCATTTATGAACCCGTTGAAAGAGTGTTTCATCCTTCCTTACCCGACAAAGAAAAATTTTTATCCTTCGATCGTTTATGGGAGATCTATGAAGAAGAATCGCCCATGCCGGAAGAAGGAAATTTTTATGAATATGAATCACCCGATCCTTCCCTTACCGCCGCACTCAAACAGATCAGCCTTGATGCTTATATCGCTGTTGGCGGAACAGGGTATACAAGGGTAGATATCCGGATGGATGCGGTAACCCAACAATTATATGTACTGGAAGTAAATGCACAATGCGGTTTAAGTGAAGACGAGGATTATACCTCTATCGGCGCTATCCTGCGCGTTAGTAAAAAATCATTCACTCAATTGATCGTTGAAATTATCAATGATGCGTTCAGAAGACAGAAAGAATGTATTAGTAACCAACCCAATGGCAACGTACTCGTAAGACAAATATGAAATGAGCAATAATCACATGAAAGTCTGTGTACTACTACCCGATTATTCAACTTCAGCAGTAGATTATCAATATTATGATCCACCACGAAACCTGTCGGCACTCATTCCGGAAGCTACGGTAGATCATGTGTTCCTGAATAAACTCACTACCTACAAACAACTCAAAGCTTTACAACGTGAAGGCTATGCTATTTTTGTAAATCTCTGCGAAGGTTATCTTGAATGGGAAGTGCCTTCTATTGATGTAATTCATACACTGGAATTATTGGGCCTTCCGTATACAGGCCCTACCGCCTTATTATATGATCCGCCAAAAGAGCTGATGAAATATGTGGCCTATTGCGAAGGCATAGCCACGCCTGCCTATACATTAATTGAAAAAGAAGAGGACCTGCTCTCAGCCGCTACGCAATTAACTTTTCCACTGTTTATTAAACCCGCCAAAGCGGGAGATAGTCTGGGGATTGATGAGCATTCGCTCGTTTACAATAAAGAAGCGCTTTTAGAAAAAGTAAACGCAACCCTTCAGGAATATCCACAATTGCTTGCCGAAGAATATATAGCGGGCCGGGAATTCACCGTACTCATTGCCGCCAATGCAGATGGAAAAACCGCCACCACTTTTAAACCGGTAGAGTTTATTTTTCCATCGGGTTTTGCATTCAAGACCTATGCATTAAAAACTTCCGAACTGCATCCCGATGCCAATATACCCTGCAATGATCCATTGATAGAACAACAGCTTCGCGATGCGGCCCAAAAAATATTCAAAGGATTTAATGGAGTGGGTTATGCAAGACTCGATTTCCGGTTAAACGAAAAAGGGCAGCTCTACTTTCTCGAAATCAATTTTACCTGCTCTGTTTTTTATCGTGATGGTTATGAGGGTTCCGCCGATTATATTCTCAACTACGATGGGATAGGGCAGGCCGGCTACCTGCGCCATATCATCGCCGAAGGCATGGCCCGTCACCATCGTACACAGAAAAAATACGCTGTTAAAGGGAATGCCATTGCCGGCTACGGTATCTACGCTACCTGTTTTATTCAGACTAAAGAGCTGATTTTTAATGGAGAAGGTCGTTCCCAACGTTTAATCACCCGCCGCTATGTGGCAGAAAACTGGATTGAGGCGGAAAAAGAAATATTTGCCCACTACGCTTACCCGGTAAGTAATGAAGTGTTTTTACTTTGGGATGATAACCCCGCCGAATGGGCCCCGCAGAACCATAGTTGCCAACCCAATACTGCTTATGACGGCCTTAACGTAATAGCCCTTTGCCCCATACACCCGGGGCAGGAACTAACCCTCGACTATGCCTCCTTTCTGGATGAAATGATGGAGCCGTTTCAATGCCGTTGCGGTGCGCCCAATTGCCGGGGATCGGTCTCCGGCCCCAAAGATAACT
>CAYHTC010000031.1:0-14417 GCA_964359445.1 uncultured Sediminibacterium sp.
ATTTCAAAAAAAAAAAAAAATTAAAAAAACTTCAATGATTAATCCTTCAATTAACAGGTGAGGAATATTTTCCATCAGGTACCTGTCTTTAAAAGTGCCGGGTTCACTCTCATCGGCATTACATACCAGGTGACGGGGTATGCCTTCGGGTTTAGCGATAAAGCCCCA
Source organism: uncultured Sediminibacterium sp. (assembly GCA_964359445.1). GTDB lineage: Bacteria > Bacteroidota > Bacteroidia > Chitinophagales > Chitinophagaceae > Sediminibacterium. The sequence goes on from CAYHTC010000031.1 coordinate 169, forward strand.
TTTCATTCCGGCAGGAAAGCCCGCGCCGCCACGGCCCCGCAGGCCGCTTTTTTTCACTTCTTCAACAATATCATCGGTACTCATGGTTTTGATAGCCTTCTCTGCACCCCGGTAACCACCTTCACGGCGATACACCTCATAAGAGCGGATCCCCTGAACATGTGCTTTTTCTAATAATAATTTTACACCCATATTTTTCAATTTGCGAATCAGCAGGTGAGCTGATTGCAGATTTTAGTTAATTATTTGTTGCCGCATTTTTCCTGCACTCCTCTATAATAGCATCAACTTTTTCTTTCGTAAGATGTTCGCGATAATGTTTACCTAACTGCATCATTGGTGCATATCCACAGGCGCCCAGGCATTCCACCGTTTTTAAAGTAAACAATCCATCAGCAGTCGTTTCTCCAGGTTTAATACCTAATGTTGTTCCGATATAAGCTACTATATCATCACTCCCTCGCAACATACAAGGTCCGGTTTGGCAAACTTCAAACATATATTTACCAACCGGCTTCAGGTTATACATACTATAAAAAGTAGCCACTTCGTATACTTCAATGGGCGTTATCTGTAAAAGCCCGGCTACATAATCCATACTATCACTGCTAAGCCATCCACCAAAGCTATCCTGTGCCAGATGCAATACAGGCAATAAGGCGCTTTTCTGTTTCCCTTCAGGGTAACGGGCTACCAACCGCTTAAATTCTATTAACTGTGTTTCATTAAACTTCACCATAAACATCAAAAGTTAAAAGTCAAAAGTCAAAACATAACTTTTTACTTTTTATTTTTTACTTTTTATTTTTTAATTATCATGCATCCATCTCCCCCGCAATTAAATTCAAACTACTCATGGTAACAATTGCATCACTTAGCATACCACCTGTTATCAATTCCGGATAAGCCTGGTAATAAATAAAACAGGGCCTTCTGAAATGCAAACGGAATGGTGTACGGCCACCATCACTGATCAGGTAAAAGCCTAATTCGCCATTACCACCTTCAATGGAATGATATACCTCTCCTTTGGGCATATCCACTTCACCCATGATAATTTTGAAATGCCAGATCAGCGCTTCCATCTTGGTATATACATCTTCTTTTTCAGGCAGGTAATACCCGGGTACATTGGCATGAAACACTTCTGCTTCTTCGCCTTTGAACTCCTGTATTTTTTGATATGCCTGCTGAATAATACCAAGGCTCTGCCACATTTCTTCATTCCTTACGAGAAAACGATCATAGTTATCGCCTGTTTTACCAACGGGTATCTTAAAATCAAAATCTTCATAACTGCTGTAAGGACTATGTACCCGAACATCATAGTCTACACCTGTTGCACGCAGGTTAGGGCCGGTAAAACCATAGTTCAATGCACGTTCTGCACTGATACCACCGGTACCGATGGTGCGATCCATAAAGATCCGGTTACGTGTAAACAGGTTCTCGAACTCTTTTAATACAGGCGGATATTCTTTTAAGAATTTCTCGAGTTTCGTAAACGCTGTATTTGTGAAATTCCTTTCAAAGCCGCCAATACGCCCAATATTAGTAGTAAGGCGGGACCCACATACTTCTTCATATATTTCATAGATTAATTCGCGGTATTGCATTACGTAGAGGAAGCCGGTATAGGCGCCGGTATCCACACCAACAATCGAGTTACAGATCAGGTGATCGGAGATGCGTGACAGCTCCATGATGATGATACGGAGATAGTCAACACGTTTAGGTGTTTTTACATCCAGTAATTTTTCGCAGGTAAGGTGCCAACCCATATTGTTCAAAGGGCTGCTGCAATAATTCAACCTGTCGGTGAGTGGTGTTATCTGGTATAATGGCCTGCGCTCCGCTATTTTTTCAAAAGCACGGTGTATATACCCAATTGTAGGAACAGCAGAAATAATACGCTCGCCGTCCAACTCCATAATATTCTGGAACACGCCATGCGTGGCTGGGTGTGTAGGGCCCATGTTGAGGGTAGTGGTCTGTTTCTCTATCGAGCCTTCCGGCAGTTTAATATGATTTTGATATTGCTCTGTCATACCCAAACCCCTGAGGGCTATATTTTTTTAACGTTAATCAACTTTTGACCGTATGTCAACTTTTGTTGCGTTGCATCCTGTACGTTCTATTCTCTATGCAGCTTTTGTGGTTCGTTAATCGTGAGTCGTCAGTCGTGAGATTTTTTGTCTAAATTCATGTCTCACATCTCACGCCCATCATCCCCTTCCAAACATCTCATCATCCTTATCCACCCTTGTCTGATCTTCCAATGGATATTCTTTCCGCATCGGGAAATAATCCATTTCATCCACATTCAGAATTCTTTTCAGGTTAGGATGGCCAACAAAATTCACACCATAAAAATCGTATGTTTCACGCTCCATCCAGTTGGCGCTGGCAAACAGTTTGGATGCGGTAAAAATATCCGGCCCGGTTATGTTGGTAAATACTTTAAACCGTATGCGCACATTTTCAGTAAGGTTATGTAAATGGTATACCACAGCCAGTTCGCGGCCGGGCTGGTCCGGATAGTTGACTGCACAGAGGTCCGTGAGGAAGCGGAAACCCAGTTGCGCATCATCGTGCAGGAACTGAATTATTTTAAGGTTATTTTCTTTGGATGCTTCAAAACTGAGCATGCCATAGGATTCTTCAAAATGGAAGACAAGTTCTCCGAATTTCTCCGTTAACCGCTGTTGAATTGTTTCGTTCGTTAATACCATTATTACTTCTTTGTCCAATGTACAAGGACCATGGTCCAAGGTAAAAAAATCTGTCCATGGATGATGGTCCATGTATTATCTGTCACTATTCTATTCCATACCCATTCATCAGCGCCTTATATTGCTCACTATTTCTTCTTCGGATACTTTCCTGGCCCACAAGGTCCTGAATTTTCATGAACCCGTCAAGGATCGCTTCCGGTCTTGGCGGGCAACCGGGCACATAAACATCAACCGGTATGATCTGGTCAATACCCTGCAGCACACTATAGGTATCAAAAATACCACCACTGGAAGCGCAGGCTCCAACAGCTAAAACCCAGCGGGGTTCCGCCATTTGCAAATATACCTGTCGCAAAACAGGACCCATTTTTTTAGCGATGGTTCCCATAACCATCAGCAGATCACACTGGCGTGGTGAGAAACCTACCCTTTCCGCACCAAAACGGGCAATATCATAATGCGGGGCCATAGATGCCATGAACTCAATACCACAGCAGGATGTAGCAAAAGGAAGGGGCCAGAGTGAATTCTTACGGGCTAACCCTACCACATCACTCAGGCGTGAAGTAAAGAAGCCATCTCCCGAATATCCCTGGGGCGCCTCGGCAACAGAAACTGCATCACCTGTTTTTGCCTCTATCGGATGAATATTAAAACGTACCGGACGTGACATGTTATTAATTATTAATTATCTACCTAGTCTTCCCATTTCAGGGCTCCTTTTTTTATGATGTAAATAAATCCTATCATAAAAAAAGCTACAAACATCAATACTGCTGCGAATCCTTCCCAACCCAAGTCGCGAAAATTAACTGCGTAGGGGTAAAAAAAGATCACTTCCACATCAAATAACACAAACAAAATAGCCACCAGGAAGTATTTGATGGCCATCGGCTGACGTGCGTTTCCATGAGTTTCTATACCGCTGGTAAAACTTGCAAGTTTGTCGGCTGTTTTACGTTTGGGACCTACCCAGGCAGACACACCGATCATGGTGGCTACAAAGCCCGCGGCAAAGATCAGTTGCAGCCCGATAGGGAAATAGTTAGTCGCGGAATTTGACGCGCTGGCATCAGCCAGGAAAGAAATCCAACTCATGGAAAAGGATTAATGTGCAGCAAAAATAAGCTTGTGAAGGATATAAAAGAAAAACTCCCCAAAATGAGGAGTTTTTTCTTACAAATTTTTTATCAGTCTTTCCCTGAAGCGCCCATTCCACCTGAACCGCCGGCCTTTTTAGAAGGGGATTTGGTATAAAAATCAATATTTTTCTGTATTTCCCCTCTTACACTTTGGGTAAACTTGTTATTATCATCTGCAGGATCCGGATATAACAGTAACATACTGTCTGTTACTTCCAGCGCTTTCTGGCAAACTGCCAGAAACTCCTCCACGGCTTCAGACTTCTGTCCATCGGATTTTACCTTAAAATCAGGGCTTTTCTTGATACTGTTAAACTTATTGACGTAATAAATAATAATATAATACTGGTTCAGGAAAATTTCTTTTTTATGTTTTTCCATATTAACAACCGTATATACGGAATCCAGGTAAGTCAGATATTCCACCGCTGTTCCCATACTGGTATCCGGATCGGAAGCAATTGCCGCTTTCCTGAAGAAAATGTAGGGCTGCGGCTTTTCGGGAAAAGCTGCCATATACATTTTGGCAATTTCAATGGTTTTCGGATACTCTTTTGCATTGAGTGCCGCAAGGGTCATTTTGTAATAATCAAACTCAGTTTTACTCCCTTTCAGGTCTACTCCTTTTTGCAACCACTGTAACTCCCGGGAATACATCTGGGCATTACCAAACAACTCTGCCGCCTGGTTCATGTAACTCAGTTTATTTACTTTAGAGGTATCATTACTAATGGCTTTTTCGAGGTAAGTAACCGCCTCTGTTTCACTTCCCGGGAATTTAGAGAATACTTTCACGGCAAGTTCATAATCAGAGGGAACAATCTTATCTACCGGTGCATTGGCAAAGTATTTTGTCAGATAATTTTTTGCCTGTACAGAATCGCCTGTTCTGTCATAGTTCAAAGCATATAAGATATCCAGCTTGGGTAATATTTTCGAACCCACTGCTGCATCCAGTTCTTTTACTTTAGCCAGTGATTCGGCATTTCTGCCTGCCAGAAACAGGTAATTGGCCAGATAAAGGTCATTTACCGGGTCTTTATCCGCATAGGTTACAAATTTATCCAGGTATTCTTTTGCTACAGACACATCCTTATTAGCATAATATTCATAGTAGGCATAGTATACCGGAGGAAAAGTTTGATCAGCCATGATAGCATTATTAAAATACAGTTCGAACTGTTCCTTATTATTCTGGCTTTGGTAAATTTTGCCAATACGGTACATAGCTTTAGCGTTCCTGGGATCGCGTGCAATGGCTTCCTGGTAAGCTTTTACAGCCTCCCCGCCATTTTCTCCACCCAGTTTCAGGTAATTGATACCCATATTAATGTAGATGTCCGGATTGGTTAAATCTATGGTCGCGGCCTGTTTCAGCTTATCAATGGCATACACATGATCGCCAAGGTCACTGCCCACATAAGCATTGGCACGACCAATGGCATTGAGTATGGATGGATTGGGTTTGCCTTTGTTCTTACCTCTTGTTTCAGTGGTAGCTGTGATAGCCTGTTCAAATTTCTGTTTCACAGAATTTATATCCCCACCCTCCAGTATTTCCACATGGCCCATCCCCACCAGCAGCCATGGGTCGCTCCCGATCTCCTGAAGACCTTTCTGATAGATGATCTTAGCTGCAGTAACCTGCTTTTTGGAAGGATTACCGCCGTCTGTAGCCATTAATGCCTGACCCAGCCAGTAAATATTCTGAGGATCTTTCGGATTGGCATCATAAGCTTTCTGAAATGCTTCTTTTGCACTATTGGTCTTGTCATAATTCAGGAATTTGATCCCGTCTGTCAACTGGGCCATCAAACACTGTGCAGCAAGCATTGCTGTTAACATCAGAGAAACGGTCTTCTTCATTTTTCGTTGTTTATAATTAATGTGTTAATCTGCATCCTTTATATTTCCCCGCCTTTTCATAAAAGCCATTTTTGCGGGTGCGAGAAAAGCCCGCCTGAAAATTAACTGCCCTCTTTCCAAACTCATAAAATTCATAAAACCCGTACCCAGTCCGGCTGAATTCTCTTTTAATATATAATACAAGGGCCGTGCCAGGGGGTATTGTCCGTATGTAATGGTTGCCTGTGAAGGTTTCGCAAACACATCTTTTTCCAGGCAGGCAGTACACTCAACTCTTGCCAATCGTATCTTTTTAAGATAGGCCGTCTGCTTCGGATCATAATTATCTCCCACCCAACTCAGCCCCACAAAACCAATCATATTCACATTATTAGATACAATATCGATCAGTTTTTCACTATTCTCCGCCGCTACAACATTGGTTCCGAATGCCGCTCCTTTTAAAACACTGTCCTGCAGGAAACGAACCGTACTGGTAGCATTTTTCCCATCCATTACCGCGGTTACCTTATTTTTTCCACTCAGTATGTTTTTCAACTGCTCCATGGTAAACACACTGTCTTTCCCCTCACGGTTCACAATTACTGCTACTGCATCATAAGCCAATACACCGTATTGAGGTTTAAAGCGCAGCTTAGCTTCATAATAAGCCGCTTCAGCATCGGTTAACCCTTTCGCAACAATAATCATCCTCGTACTATCAGACTGTAAATCTCTGAAACAGGCTGCTTCCGACTTATATTCAGCTATGATTTTTGTATGGGGGAAAGCGGAATGATGCACTTTTAGCTGCTCGTCTATCACCGGCTTAAAGCTCTCATCCACACTAATATGTATCACCCCCTTCACAGGTGTATCACGGCTATCTTCTTTTTTATCGTGGGTATTGCAAGAAATAAAGAACATTAAAAAGCCTGCTACACTGCTGTATACTATTTTCCGTCTCATCTTAATAGTCGCGCTTAAGTCCCCTGTACAAGCGAAAACTACCATATAATAAACAAAGTCCTCCAAAAAAATAGCGAAAAAGGTCATTATCTTTAGTAGCCAGTTGTTCAATGTTCAACTTATCGGCAAAGAACATTATGACGGCCATTCCCAACAATAATATGGAGATGGTAATGTCATAAGACATTCGCATTAAATGGTAACTTTTTTTCTGTTTGTCTTTAAATCCGCTTTCCATTTTTCAGTCAATTAAACAGGGATGGGCAATTTAGGTAAATATTTTATTTATGGGACACAAATCTATCCTGCATTTTTAAACAAATCGTTTGTTCATTAATCCTTAGATGCATCAAATAAGTATTTTCCATAATTACATTTTTGCTGATGCTAATACACGTTAGTATGTTTTGGCTGATGCAAAAACACATATGGCAAAGCAATAATACTTTCGGAACTGTATCTTTATCAATGAAAAACGGTAGATGCACACAGGTTGGGGGAACATCATATATGATAACAACCACATGTATTACAGGGCAGAAAAAAGGGGAACCTTATATATTTTGGCTTTTGAATTTTGACTTCCTATAAACCAATACTTACTTTTACCGCTTTAACAACTTTAACATTTTTTAACTATCCGCCCACCCCATGAGTAAACCCGGCTTACCACAAGGAACCAGAGATTTTAGCGCTGCGGTAGTACGTAAACGAAATTATATTTTTCATACTATCCGGTCCGTATTTGAGTTATATGGGTTTCAGCCACTTGAAACACCGGCCATGGAAAACCTGGATACGCTGATGGGTAAATATGGAGAAGAAGGTGATAAACTGATCTTTAAAATATTGAATAATGGACTCGATAATCCGGAAAAACAAGAACAGACGAAAGAGGCATTTGAAAAAGTATTGGCAGGCAAGAATAGCAAAGCCATCACAGAACGGGCGCTCAGGTATGATTTAACCATTCCTTTTGCAAGATATGTTGCCATGAACTATGGACAGCTTACCCTGCCTTTTAAACGTTACCAGATACAACCCGTATGGCGTGCAGACAGGCCGCAGAAAGGGCGCTACCGCGAGTTCTACCAATGCGATGCCGATGTGGTTGGCAGCAGGTCTTTACTGAATGAGGTTGAACTGGCTGGCATTTACAGCAGTGTATTTGAGCAATTAAAAGTTCCCGTTGACATCCATATCAATAGCCGCAAGATATTAGCCGCCCTGGCAGAAATTTGTGGCGGTGCGGAAAAAATGACTGATATCACTATCGCGATTGATAAACTGGATAAGATCGGTATTGATAAAGTAAAAGAAGAACTCAACAAAAAAGGGTTGACTGCTGAACAGGTTCAGACGATAGAAAAATACCTTTCTATTAAAGGTAGCGATACTGAAAAATTAGTTGCGTTAAAAGCGTTGCTTGGCAATAACGCCAACGGCCAAAAAGGAATGGAAGAGATTGAGTATCTCCTCAACTATCCGCTCCAGACTTCCAACTCCAGACTCCAGACTGACTTCACCCTTGCCCGGGGCCTCAACTACTACACTGGTATCATCTTTGAAGTAAAAGCCATTGGTGTACAGATGGGAAGTATTGGCGGCGGTGGCAGGTATGATAACCTGACAGGTTTGTTTGGGGTACCCGATATGCCTGGAGTAGGGATCAGTTTTGGCGTAGACAGGATCTATGATGTAATGGAGGCATTACAAGTGTTTCCTGATGAAGTGCAACAAGGCACACAGGTTTTGTTCTTTAATTTAGGTGAAGCGGAAAGTAATGCCGCTTTCAGACTGATGCAGCAACTCAGAAGCAAAGGCATACGAAGTGAATTATTTCATGAGCAAACGAAATTCGACAAGCAATTTAAATATGCCGATAAAAAACAGATCCCGTATATAGTAATTCTTGGCAGTGAAGAACTGGCAGCAGGCACCTGTGTGGTTAAGGACCTGCGAAAGGGAGACCAGCAAACCCTTGTACAATCCGCATTACAGAGCTTCCTGTTTAATTAATTAAGATTCTGGCACAGTTTTTTCGGTTACCTTCTACAAATAAAGAGGTAGCATGAGAAGAGAACTGTTGTTTGCGGTGATTGTGTTAATGGCCTTAACATCCTGCAATAAAAAATTACACCAGGCAGGTACTAAATCATCCGGTAGTTCCGAAGCTGTTAATTCAATCAGTAAAAAAGATACGAAACCGGCTGCTCCGATAATAACCATGCCGGAGGCATCGCCACCTGCAGTGATTGTGCCGGCTAAGCCAATGATTGTAATAGATGAAACGGGCGCTGTCATCACATCCGGGGATAAGCTGCCGGCTTCGGTAGCAGACAAAGTTGATTACAGTAAAATAAGCCGGTCATTTACACCTGCACAGCGTAAAAACCTTATCTATCGTTTTAAAATTGTGCCCCCAAGGGTCTTATTTATTCCGGACCATCTTGCTTCCAAAACTTCAAGGGGCCATTATTGTGTGTATAAAAAGAAATTCTGGTACTGGAAAAAAGAAGATGGTCTGTTTCATTTAGATGAGACCTATTACCAGTAAAAAAGCCGGAATAAATTCCGGCTCCTGTGGTATGATCCAAGCAATCGAATCAACGTACTTTAGCTATAAGAACCGATGTGGAAGCCCGGTACTCACAGGCCAATGTGTTGGTTACCGCAGCAGGCTGCTCTTTGGTTCCTTCCAGTTCATATCCCATCGCAACAATGCTTACACCAATGATTTTCTTATTGGCATCCCTGTTAAATTTTGCCGTACCCTGAAACTGAATAATCGTGTAGAGATCCTCCGATTGTTTTTCCAGCAGGGAATTGCCTGCAGAAGATGACATAGTTAAAACAGTGTCTTCGATGGCTACGGTTACTTCAGTAACCACACTACCTTCCGGAAACTTATAATTGCCAACATATTGTTGCCAGGTTGAATCCTTCGGGGATATTTGTTGTGCCCGGGCCGCAGAAATCAGCGCTACCAACAGGCAACAAAACAGGAACCATTTTTTCATGTGCAATTTTTCAGTTACACAAAATACTATTATTTATCCTATTTTCTCATCTGTTACCCTTAAAATATTCATAGGTATCAGGGGAGGATACAAGCATTAGCGTCCTTCATAAATAATAGCCGCCCCCTGACCCACCCCCACACACATAGCAGCTAATCCATATTTTATTTTTTCTCTTTTCATCTCATGCAATAAAGTAGTTGATATCCTTACACCGCTACAGCCCAATGGATGTCCGAGCGCAATGGCCCCGCCATTTACATTTACCGTGTTCATGTCTAATGCCAATTCTTTTATACAGGCAATACTTTGAGAGGCGAAAGCTTCGTTTAATTCAATTAACCCCATATCAGCTACTGACAAACCCGCTCTCTGCAAGGCTTTCTGCGAGGCAGGTACCGGCCCAATGCCCATAATAGCGGGGTCTACCCCGGCAATAGCCATGCTTACGATTCTTGCAACCGGCTCAAGATTAAAAAGTTTAACCGCTTCTTCACTGGCCAGTAATACAGCGGCAGCCCCATCATTGATACCAGATGAATTACCGGCAGTTACCATTCCATCTTTAACGAAAACCGGTTTTAATGCTGCCAGTTTTTCCAGAGAAGTCTGGCGGGGATGTTCATCTGTATTGATCCAGGTAATCAACCGGTCGTGGATCATTTCAATAGCGGCCATTTCATCGTCCCATTTACCTGCTTCCAGCGCCGCAAAATATTTTTGTTGGGAAGCAAAGGCGAAAGCATCCTGTTCTTCGCGGCTGATAGTCCATTCTCTTGCTATGTTCTCAGCCGTTTCGCCCATACTGAAAGGATAATACTGTTCGGCTAATTTTGGATTGATAAAACGCCAGCCCATGGTGGTATCGAAGGTTTCAGCCTTCCTGCTCCAGGCACGATCCGTTTTAGCGGTAACAAAGGGAGCCCTCGTCATACTTTCCACTCCGCAGGCTATATACAACATTCCTTCGTTACACATGATGGCCCTTGCCGCATCCATGATGGCCTGTAAGCCGCTGGCACATAAACGGTTTACGGTATTACCCCCAACACCTGGCGGCAAACCCGCCAGCAGTGCGGCCATTCTGGCTACATTACGGTTATCTTCCCCGGCCTGGTTGGCGGCGCCCGCAACCACATCTTCAATGGCAGCAGGATCTATCGCGGGATTACGATGTAATAAAGAACTGATAGCGGTAGCCAGCAAATCATCCGGCCTGATAGTACTTAATATGCCGCCATAGCGGCCAATAGGGGTTCTTACGGCATCTATAACATAACAGGGTTTCATACAAAGACTCAGTTCTTAATGAAGAGAAAAATTAAAACAGCAGTGCAAGATATTGTTTGTAGCACAACGCGTTAATAATTATCATATCTATTGGTAAAAGTTATCGCCGGGAGAATAGCCTACCAATTCTTTTATCCACTTATCAGGAACGGCCTTCGGAGGAAAAAATTATTTCTCACCATAAATTACAATAGCGCTTGAGTCAATCAGAATATTTCCATCGGGATATTTTTGATTCACTGCCTGGTATACTTCTTTTTTTATTTTTTCTTTCATTGCCTCATCAGCTTTACTGAGCGCTGCAACAATAGGGGCGCCTATATCGGTCATCATGTTCCAATAAACATCGGTTGTTTTGCAATTCAGTTTTCCGTTAACTTCTTTTTCTGAAATATTTTTCAAACCTGCCTGTAAGAATAGATCGGAGATAAAACCATCCCCGGCGCAGCGAAATATTCCCGGCGCACCTGGTGGGGGAGCAGGTAATTGCATGTTTTTATTGATTGTTCCCATGATAGCCGTAACCCAGAAATTTTTCTCAGGAACACTCCAAACCGAAGTAGCTATTCTTCCCCCTGGTTTCAGAACCCGCACCATTTCTTTAGCCGCTAATAACATGTCCGGGAAGAACATAAAACCGAAACGACAACTTATTGCATCAAATGTGTTGCCGGCAAATGGCATCTCGCAAACATCACAGGCACGGGTTTCGATATTTTTAATTCCTTTCCTGATTGCATTCTCCCGGGCAATTTCAAGCATGTCTTCTGCAAGGTCGGTAATAATAACTTTTCCGCCATTCAACATAGAGGCAATGGTCAATCCGGGTTCACCCGTTCCTGCTGCCACATCCAGAACTATCTCATCATTTTTCGGATTGAGCAGGCGTATGATCTCATTACCCATTGGTTGCAAAAAATCCATGGTCAGGTCATCCCATTTTTTCCATCCGGCAGAAAATTTATTCCACGACTCTTTTTGTTGCTGGCGGATTTGTTCGAGTTGCTGTTCCATTGTTTATTTTTTAGTTTACATTGATTTGACTGTTACCATTTATTTTAAAAATTTCGTTTGATTTGAATACACTTTTCCATTTTTCATAACAAAACTTGCCCTAAGTATGGAATTTATATTTTTGTCCAGGTCATAGCCAACAGTTATGATATTAGCTTAAGCCACACTTAATTTTAAGTGTCCGCCAAGACCCTTTTTTACAATACGCATAAGTGTTGAAAGCCTGATGTCGCTTGCATTATTTTCTATTCTTGAAATATAGGATTTAGTCGTGCCGCACTTTAACGCAAGTTGTTCTTGTGTCAAATTTTGTTTTTCCCGCATTTCCTGGATAAAAACGCCAAGTTTAAGGGCTTCGAACCCCTGTTCATAGTCTTCCCTTTTTGCTGTACCGCGTTTGCCATATTGTTTGTCAAGATGGTCAGCAAAAGATGTCAGGTTTTTATTTTTTACTTTCTTCATTGAAATATTCTTTTTTAATTTTTTTAGCTAATTCGATTTCGTTTTTAGGTGTCTTTTGTGTTTTCTTTTGAACAGTTAAACTTTCTTTGCACTTCTTCAGTCTGCCCATCAAAGAACTCAAGGAAGTAATGTTTGTACTAAACTATGTTCCTGATCAAGTTTTGTCCCGCAAAGCGAAGTTAGCTAATTAGCTAACTTTCACAAAATTTATTTTAGCCTGAAATCTTTTATTCTCCGCAGATAGTCCTGCAAAACAGGAAATTCGGCGCAGATGACTCGATAGAGGGCTCTTCGAGAGACATCAGCACGGGACAACCTACGGAGGAAAAAATTATGCCCTGAGATAGCAAATTGTTTGAAAATCGTAATTATCTCTTTGAACTTCGTTATAATAATCCTGCTGAGTAACGTTCTTTTGTATCTTGAAATGGTAACACAATTAAAACGATGCAAAAAAATACAGGTTTATTGGTTTTTATTCTTTTACTGCTTACTCATTTCTCTTTTTCGCAAAAGAAGGATAGTACAAAAAATATCGCCCATTTTTCGGGTTCCGTCAGTGTTACCAATAATGGGATTTCACTAATACCCACTTTTTCTTTGGGTAAACCTGCAACGATAGTTAATCTGTCGATGGGCAAAGGAAAATTGAGTTTTGAACCGGAATTGCGGTTTGCACTGGAAGGAAAACCCTGGTCTTTTCTGTTTTGGTGGCGGTACAGGTTAAAGACGGAAAAGTTTATGATCAATATCGGCGCACATCCCGCGCTTAATTTCAGAACCGAGACTTCACCTGTAAATGGAAATGAAATAATAGTGACGAGACGCTACCTGGCCGGGGAAATATCCCCCAATTACCTACTTGCAAAAAATATAAGTACCGGCGTATATTACCTGTATTCACGGGGTATTGATAAAGGCACAACAAAAAATACCCACTTTCTTACGCTCAATAGCAATTTTTCAAATATCAAACTCCCGAAACAGTTTTTCATGAAGGTTACGTCCCAATTCTATTATTTAAAATTGGATGAGCAAGATGGATTTTACTTTACCACAGGATTGACTTTAGGTAAAAGAAATTTTCCGTTTACGGTCCAAACAATCATCAATAATACCATTCAAACGGATATTACTGCCAGTAAAAACTTTGTCTGGAATGCAAGTTTGATCTACTCTTTCACTAAAAAATATGTCAAATTATAGCAGGTATTATGAATTTAGTAAGTTTGTGGGAGATGAGGAAGGTTGAAACGATAGAAGAATTTTATAAAAGAAAATTCGATTGGATGCCGGATAACATCCGGAATGAGATCGGGCATTTTAATGTGTTTAAGTTAGACCCTTTCGTGGGGCGTAATGCCCAGCCTGTGCCATATAAACGAAGAGATTATTATAAGATCATGCTGGTGATTGGCAATAGCAACGTACATTATTCTGATAAGGTTGTTGAAGTACAAAAACAGGCATTATCATTCTCCAATCCGCAGATACCTTATAAGTGGGACCATGATAAAATCCGGAGCGGTGTCCGGCTAAACAGGAAAAAAATATTCCATTTATTTCGAAAATTGTGTTTGATTTAAATACACTTTCCCGTTTTTCATAACAAAACTTGCACACGCTTTGATAAAAATGCCAATTCAATTGTTTTAGGGTTGCTGTTGTAATTTGTTTTCTCGTAAACAATAGTATTGCCTTTGTTGGTAAATTCCTGCTCAATAAAACTGTTTACTGATTGATGGTATTGTTGTTCTGCTAAATTTATAACG
>CAYHTC010000032.1:0-14337 GCA_964359445.1 uncultured Sediminibacterium sp.
ATGCAAAAACGGATGACCAGATCAATACGTTATTGCACAACTACAGTATCAAATTCAACGAAGAATTAGGTCGCTATAATAGAGAAAAATTCAATATTTCTATTGGGGATGAATTACCTGCAGGTGTGTTGAAACTGGCTAAAGTTTATTTAGCGGTTAAACGTAAACTGAAAGTGGGTGATAAGATGGCGGGCCGTCACGGTAACAAAGGTATCGTTGCCAAAATTGTTCGTGCAGAAGATATGCCATTCATGGAAGACGGTACACCGGTTGATATTGTACTGAATCCGTTAGGGGTACCTTCCCGTATGAACCTGGGACAGATATATGAAACCATTCTTGGCTGGACGGGTAAGAAGTTAGGATTGAAATTTGCCACACCTATTTTCGATGGGGCCTCTACGAACCAGATTGAAGATTATTGTAAGCAGGCAAATATTCCAAGAAACGGACATACCTATCTCTATGATGGTGAAACAGGGGAGCGCTTCCACCAGAAAGCCACTGTGGGTGTGATATACGTTATCAAACTGCACCACATGGTTGATGATAAGATGCACGCCCGTTCAATCGGACCATACAGCTTAATCACACAACAGCCGTTGGGTGGTAAGGCACAGTTTGGCGGACAGCGTTTTGGTGAGATGGAGGTTTGGGCACTGGAAGCATACGGCGCAGCCAATATCTTACAGGAATTACTGACACTGAAATCGGATGATATCATTGGCCGTGCGAAAACTTACGAAGCAATCGTGAAAGGCGATAATATCCCACGTCCGGGTGTTCCTGAATCATTCAATGTATTGGTACATGAATTGAGAGGCTTAGGGCTGGATCTTAAATTTGAATAAATAACCGTGAGACGTGAGTCGTTAGTCGTGAGAAAAATTTTCACAACTCACGATTCACGACTGACGAATAGCGTTACTGCAGCACAAGGGTGCGACGCAAGAGCAGTTGAAGTAAGATTCAGTTGCTGGTAACAAAAAATAAAAAAAATACAAATCCTCAACAGCGATATGGCAATCAAAAGAGATAATAAACCGAGACCAACTTTCTCTCAGATCACTATCAGCCTTGCATCTCCTGACAGTATCCTGGAAAGAAGTTTTGGAGAAGTACTGAAGCCTGAAACCATTAACTACCGTACCTATAAACCGGAACGCGATGGTTTGTTTTGTGAAAGAATTTTTGGACCGGTAAAAGACTATGAGTGTGCCTGCGGTAAGTATAAGCGTATCCGTTACAAGGGTATTGTTTGTGACCGTTGTGGTGTGGAAGTAACTGAGAAAAAAGTACGCCGTGAGCGCATGGGCCACATCAAACTGGTGGTGCCTGTAGTGCATATCTGGTACTTCAAAAGTTTACCTAATAAGATCGGTTATTTATTAGGCATGAGTTCCAAAAAACTGGAAACCATTGTTTATTATGAAAGATACGTAGTGATACAGGGTGGTGTGAAAGAGAACCTTACTATGGGCGATCTTTTAACGGAAGAAGAGTACCTGGATATCCTTGACAATTTGCCCAAAGATAACCAATACCTGCCTGAAGATGATTCGCAGAAATTCATTGCTAAAATGGGCGCCGAAGCGGTTCATGCTTTATTGGAAAGGATTGACCTGGATGGATTAAGTTTCTCTCTTCGTAATGCAGCAGCTACCGAAACCTCACAGCAACGTAAAGCGGACGCTTTGAAGCGTTTGAGCGTGGTTGAATCATTTCGTGATGCGAGTACAAGAATTACCAACCGGCCTGAGTGGATGGTAATGCAATATATTCCTGTAATTCCACCGGAATTGCGTCCATTGGTTCCATTGGATGGCGGCCGTTTCGCGAGCTCTGATCTGAATGATTTATACCGTAGGGTAATTATTCGTAATAACCGTCTGAAAAGATTATTGGAGATCAAGGCGCCGGAAGTTATCCTGCGTAATGAAAAACGTATGCTGCAGGAAGCCATCGATTCATTATTCGATAACAGCCGTAAATCAAACGCGGTTAAAGCAGAAGGTGGACGCGCACTAAAATCTTTGTCTGATGTACTAAAAGGTAAACAAGGCCGTTTCCGTCAGAATTTGCTGGGTAAACGTGTTGACTATTCAGGTCGTTCTGTAATTGTGGTAGGACCGGAATTGAAAATCCATGAGTGTGGTTTACCAAAAGATATGGCCGCCGAATTGTTCAAGCCATTTGTTATCAGAAAATTAATTGAAAGAGGTATCGTGAAAACAGTGAAGTCTGCTAAGAAATTAGTGGATCGCAAAGAAGCTGTGATCTGGGATATCCTGGAAAATATTTTGAAAGGTCACCCGGTTCTGTTGAACAGGGCCCCAACTCTTCACCGTTTGTCTATTCAGGCATTCCAGCCCAAACTGGTAGAAGGTAAGGCCATACAGCTTCACCCATTGGTAACCTCTTCATTCAACGCCGATTTCGATGGCGACCAGATGGCGGTACACGTGCCTTTGAGCAATGCCGCTGTATTGGAGGCCCAGTTATTGATGTTGTCTTCACACAATATTCTGAACCCACAGAATGGTACACCAATTACCCTTCCTTCCCAGGACATGGTATTGGGACTCTACTACATTACCAAGGGTAAGAAAACAACTGAAACGGAGATTGTAAAAGGACAGGGCATGGCTTTCTACAGTATGGATGAGGTAATCATCGCATACAATGAGGGCCGGATTGACCTGCATGCAAATATCAGGGTAAAAACCAATGTGCGTGAGAACGGGCAACTGGTTAAGAAACTGATTGAGACTACTGTTGGACGTGTACTGTTTAATCAGCATGTACCGGTAGAAGTAGGTTATATCAATGCTTTACTGACCAAGAAAAGTTTGCGTGAAATCATTGGTGATATCATCAAGATCACTAACGTTCCTAAAACAGCGAAGTTCCTGGATGATATTAAAACACTCGGATTCCGTATGGCATTCCGTGGTGGTTTGTCGTTCAGTGTTAATGACCTGATCGTTCCTGAAATCAGGGAACAGTTATTGGATTCTGCTAAGGCGGAAGTTGAGGAAGTGTGGGAAAGCTATAACATTGGATTGATCACCAACAACGAACGTTACAATGCCGTAATTGATATATGGGGTCGTGTGGATATGAAGATCACTGAAAGCCTGATCCGTGAAATGACTATCGATAAGCAAGGGTTCAACTCTGTATTCATGATGTTGGATTCCGGTGCCCGTGGTAGTAAAACACAGGTTAAACAACTGGTAGGTATTCGTGGACTGATGGCGAAACCACGTAAGAGTGGCAGCACCGGTAGCGAGGTAATTGAGAATCCGATCCTGTCTAACTTTAAAGGCGGACTGAATGTATTGGATTACTTTATCTCTACCCACGGTGCCCGTAAAGGTTTGGCGGATACGGCTCTGAAAACAGCGGATGCAGGTTACCTGACCCGTCGTTTGGTTGACGTATCCCAGGATGTGGTAATTTCTGAAGAAGATTGCGGTACACTTCGTGGTAATGCAACCACCGCACTGAAAGATAATGAGGATATCATTGAACCATTATCAGACAGGATTGAAGGACGTACTTCTTTACATAATGTATATCACCCGGTAACAGAACAACTGATCATTACCGCGGGAGAAGAAATTTCTTCTGAAGATGCAAAAGCGGTTGAAGAAGCCGGTATTGAAATCGTTGAGATCCGTTCTGTATTAACCTGCGAAAGCAAGCGTGGTGTGTGTGTTAAGTGTTACGGTAAAAACCTGGCAACAGGTTATTTAACACAAAGAGGTGATGCTGTAGGAATTATTGCCGCACAATCCATTGGTGAACCTGGTACACAGTTAACCCTGCGTACCTTCCACGTGGGTGGTGTTGCGGGCTCTGCTTCTGTTGAATCTACTTTACAGGCCAAGTTCGATGGTACTATTCAGTTTGATGGATTACGTACAGTGGATACCGTAAATAATGAAGGCACGAAAGTGAAGATCGTTATAGGCCGTACCGGCGAAGTAAGAATCATGGATGTGAAGAACGACCGTTTGATGATTACCAATAACGTTCCGTATGGCGCTACACTGAATATCAAAGATGGTACAGTAGTTAAGAAAGGCGATGTGATCTGTACATGGGATCCGTTCAATAATGTTATCGTTGCTGAACAAGTGGGTAAGATCAAATTTGAGAATGTACTGGATGGCATCACTTACCGTGATGAATCTGACGAACAAACCGGTCACCGCGAAAAAGTGGTTATCGAAACAAAAGATAAGACCAAGATTCCAACCATTATCGTGGAAGGAAAAGAAATCAAACAATATAACCTTCCGGTTGGCTCACATATTGTGGTTGAAGAAAAAGATGAGGTGATGGCAGGACAGGTATTGGTGAAGATTCCACGTGTATTAGGTAAGCTTCGCGATATCACCGGTGGTCTGCCACGTGTAACTGAATTGTTTGAGGCACGTAATCCGAGTAATCCTGCCATTGTTTGTGAAATTGATGGTGTGGTTGCATTCGGTAATGTAAAACGCGGTAACCGTGAGATCATCGTTGAATCAAGAGATGGCATGGTTAAAAAATACCTGGTTCCGTTAACCAGACAGATTCTTGTACAGGATGGCGATTTTGTGAAAGCCGGAACGCCTATGTCTGACGGCCAGATTGCACCAGCGGATATCCTGGCTATTAAAGGACCATTTGCCGTTCAGGAATATGTTGTGAACGAGATTCAGGAAGTGTATCGTTTACAGGGTGTGCGTATCAACGATAAGCACATTGAGGTTATCGTTCGCCAGATGATGAAGAAAGTGGAAATTGTTGATGCGGGTGATACTAAATTCCTTGAAGAGGACCTGGAAGACCGTTTCGACTTTATTGAAGAGAACGACAGGATCTATGATAAGAAAGTGGTAACAGAAGGTGGAGAAAGTACCAGGATGAAAGCCGGCCAGATCATTACTTTGCGTGAATTGAGGGAAGAGAATTCCATCCTGCGCAGAAGTGATAAGAAACTGGTGGAAGTAAGGGATGCAAAACCCGCTACGGCCACTCCGGTACTGTTAGGCATTACCAAGGCATCATTAGGTGTACAAAGCTGGATATCCGCTGCATCATTCCAGGAAACAACCAAGGTGTTGAGCCAGGCTGCTATACAGGGTAAAACGGATATGATGCTGGGATTGAAAGAGAACGTAATCACCGGTCACCTGATACCGGCAGGTTCAGGACAAAAAGAATTCGAAAACATGATTGTGGGCAGCAAAGAAGAATATGAGGTATTGGCCACAACTCGTGAAGCGATGAGCTTTGACGATGATGAATAGTTATCTCAGATTACGCGGATTTTAATATGATTGATATGAAGTAGGAAGTGAAAGCTTCCTACTTTTTTTAACATACAGATCGTAACAATCTTTGGTAAATTTGTCCGGATAACTTCTTTTCTTCATAAAATTCATGCCCTAAATCATATCAATCAGCGATTCATGAAAAATTTTACACTTGGTTTAAATATCATTCTGACCTTAGCAGTGGCTGTTCTTTTCTATCTGCATTTTTCATCGCCTGCTGCGAATACCGGGGTAGTCAATACCACCAAAGTGGTTCCCAATGGCAGTTTTAAGATTGCCTATTTTGAAACAGATTCTATTCAGAACCAGTTTGATTATTTCAAAGAGATCAGTATTGAACTTCAGGCGAAGGACCAGGCGAATGCCAAAATATTAGGTGATATGAAAAACGCTTTTGCTGCCAAATACCAGGAATTGCAAAAAGTAGCTTCATCCCTTTCGGAGGCGGAACTTGCCAATAAACAGCAGGAACTGATGCAGATTGAAAAAGCTTTCCAGGGTAAGGAGAAGATGATGAGTGACCAGATGCAGGACGAGCAATTCAGGAAACTGCAGGATGTGAAAAAGAAGATAGAAGATTACCTGAAAGAATATAATAAAGACAAGGGATATGCTTTCGTGTTTTCAAGCTCAGTGGATTTGATGTATCTGAAAGACAGTTCCTACAATATCACCCGCGATGTGGTAAACGGACTGAATGCCCTGTATAAGAAGAAGAAATAAAACTTCGATCATATTTATTATCTTCATCCCGCTATAAAAGGCGGGATTTTTTATGAATAATACATCCAACTTCAAACCAACACTGGGCTTATTCGATGCTACCATGATTGTTGCCGGAAGCATGATCGGCTCCGGTATCTTTATTGTTAGCGCCGATATTACCCGTAATGTAGGTAGTGCAGGCTGGCTCATCCTGGTCTGGCTCATTACCGGGTTCATGACATTGATAGCCGCTATGAGTTATGGTGAACTGAGCGCCATGTTTCCCAAAGCCGGTGGTCAATATGTTTACCTTAAAGAATCCTATAATCCGCTTACCGGGTTTTTGTATGGGTGGAGTTTTTTTGCCGTAATACAAACAGGAACCATTGCTGCGGTAGGGGTTGCTTTTTGTAAGTTTGCCGGTTACTTTTTTCCATCTCTCGAATTAACAGATGCCAATATTCTGTTACAGCTTGGAAGTATCAAAATCTATTATGCGCAATTGGTTTCTATTGTATTAATTATTTTCCTGACCTATGTTAATACAAAAGGGATTAAAGGAGGTAAACTCATTCAAACCACCTTTACTGTAACTAAATTACTTTCCTTATTTGGCCTCATTGTATTCGGATTCCTGCTGGCTAAACCAGATGTGTGGCACGCGAACTGGGCGGATGCCTGGACCATGAAAAATATAGCAACCGAAACGGATATAACATCGGTGATTGGGGTGGCGGTACTGGGCGCTATTGCGGCTTCAATGGTGGGCTCTATTTTCAGCAGCGATGCATGGAACAATGTTACCTTTATTGCCGGTGAGATAAAAAATCCAAAAAAAAATATTGGGTTGAGTTTATTTTTGGGAACATTGATTGTAACCGTCATTTATGTATCCGCCAACCTGATGTTTCTGAGTGTGATGCCACTGAACGATATTGCTTTTGCTCCTTCAGACAGGGTAGCGGTAGCGGCATCTAATGTAATCTTTGGCAATATTGGAACCTACGTTATTGCCGTTATGATTATGATTTCCACTTTCGGATGTAATAATGGACTGATCCTGGCCGGGGCACGTGTTTATTATACAATGGCACAGGATGGGTTGTTCTTTAAAAAAGCGGCTAACCTCAATAAGAATGCCGTTCCGGAATGGGCATTATGGGCACAATGTATCGTAGCATCATTATTATGCCTGAGTGGTAAATACGGTGATTTGCTGGATATGGTATCTTTTATCGTGGTCATTTTTTATGTGCTGACCATCGGAGGAATTTTTATACTTCGTAAAAAAAGACCGGATGCGGAACGGCCCTATAAAGCATTCGGATACCCTGTATTCCCCGCTGTTTATATGATCATGGGCATTACATTTTGTGTTTTATTGATCATTTATAAACCAGGATTTACCTGGCCGGGTTTGATCATTACATTGATCGGTATTCCATTGTATTATTTTGCAGTTGGTAATTCAAAAAAATCAGCCTGATGAATTTTGAACAGTTATTTTCCGGGTTTTCATCCATTAAAGTGGCCATAGTTGGCGACGTGATGCTCGATACTTATTGGTGGGGTAATGTGGATCGTATTTCTCCCGAAGCGCCTGTGCCTGTAGTAGCCTTACAACGGAAAGAACTAAGGGTAGGTGGGGCAGCCAATGTTGCCCTGAATTCGGTTTCGATGGGCGCCCAAACAACCATTATTTCTGTTATCGGGAATGATGAGGATGGCAGGAAATTGTTACGCTTATTGAATGCGCATCAGATTAATACCGATCATATCCTCAGATCTGATAAAAGAATTACCACCAATAAAACGAGAGTGATGAGCCGCAACCAGCAGATGATGCGGCTGGATGCAGAAATCATTGCAGATATAGACACAGAAACGGAAGACAGGCTTGTGCAGAATATTGCAGAATACTTTCAAAAAGATAAACCGGATGTGTTAATTTTTGAAGATTACAATAAAGGGGTACTTACAGAACGGGTGATAACCGCATTGATTAAATTGTGCAGGGAAAACAATGTGGTAACAAGTGTGGATCCAAAGAAAAAAAATTTCCTTGCATTCAGAGGTGTTACCATTTTTAAACCTAATCTTAAAGAAGTAAAAGAAGGGCTCAATCTTTCAACGGAAAATGTTAGTCTTTCCTCATTACAGGAAATACATAAAGTACTGCAACAACACCTGCATCACCAGATTTCATTTATAACACTTTCGGAGAAAGGCGTGTTTTACCAGGATGCAGAAAAAGTAAAAATCATCCCTACACATATCCGGAATATTGCTGATGTTAGCGGTGCCGGCGATACCGTGATTGCGGTAGCCTCACTTGTGTATGCAACCACTAAAAACATGCGCCTGGCGGCAGAAATGGCGAATATCGCGGGTGGTTTGGTTTGTGAAGAAGTGGGAACTGCTGCCATCAATAAATCGAAATTTCTGAAAGAATGTGAATTATTGCTGGGTTAGTTGATCACTTACTATTTAGCTCATAGACAGGATTGAACAAATTCATCTGTCGCTTGAACCTTCTCTAACGATTGGGGATATTAATTCGATTTTTTCAGTTAACTAAATAGTTACTTTCGGCTAACATAAAATGAGTGAAAAAGCTATGTCTGATTTTACAATGGCTATTCATGGAGGCGCCGGTACCATATTAAAAGAAGATATGACTCCTGAACTGGAGTACGCCTATTTTGATGGCCTGCAAATGGCACTCTCTGCCAGCTATGCGGTTTTGGAACAGGGTGGTACAGCTATCAATGCGGTAAAAGCTGCGCTGGTATTGCTGGAAGACAATGTATTGTTCAATGCAGGCAGGGGGGCGGTATTTACCAAAAAAGGTGTGCAGGAAATGGATGCTGCCATTATGAACGGGGCTGACCTGTCTGCCGGCGCCGTTGCAGGCGTTCGCAATGTGCGCAATCCTATTGAACTGGCTGCAGAAGTGATGCGCAACAGTAACCATGTTTTTCTGAGCGGAAAGGGCGCTAATGATTTTGCTATCAAACAGGGCATAAAGCTGGAACCGGATGAATATTTCTTTTCTCAATTCCGTTATGACCAGTGGAAAGCTATCCGTGATTCTGATAATTATTCTCTCGACCATACCAATCATCATCCGGAAGAATTGATGCGGGATAAAAAATTTGGAACAATAGGGGCCGTGGCTTGCGACAGCAATGGCAATGTTGCTGCTGCTACTTCAACGGGTGGGATGACCAATAAAAAATATGGAAGAATTGGGGATAGCCCTATGATCGGGGCAGGCACTTATGCCAATAATGCAACCTGTGCCATCAGTTGCACCGGGCATGGTGAGATATTTATTCGAAGTGTGGCTGCTTATGATGTGAGTTGTTTAATGGAGTATAAGGGACTAACCCTGCAGGAAGCCATGGATAAAGTAGTAAATAAAAAGCTGGTAAATATGCAGGGAGAAGGAGGTATGATAGGTGTGGATGCAAACGGTAATGCAGCGCTCATATTTAATAGCGCCGGCATGTATCGTGGCGTAAAAAGCAGCAAGGGTTTACAGGATGTTTCCATTTATAAATAGAAACTTTATATATTAACTGTGTATACATATAAATAATCACATGCAAAAATATGCGATAATAGTGGCTGGTGGCAGTGGGCAAAGGATGGGCGCCGGCACGCCTAAACAATTCCTGCTTCTGCAACAGAAACCTATACTCTGGTTTACACTGCAATCTTTTCTTAATTCGTTTGATGATATACATGTTATTCTCGTTTTGCCTAAATCAAATATGGCGGAAGGTAAAGACATTTGTAAGCAATTAGCTGCAAAAAATAAAATTACTATTACAGAAGGTGGCGTTACACGTTTTCATTCCGTTCAGAATGGTTTGCAATTTGTAACGGAACCTTCGATCATATTTGTTCATGATGGTGTCCGATGCCTGATAACTAAAGAACTTATTTGGAGATGTTATGAGCAGGCTTTACTAAAAGGCAGCGCCATACCGGCAGTTGCCGCAACAGACAGTATCCGTATGATAGAGGAAGAAGATCATTATGTGGTAAACAGGCGTAATGTTCGAATTATCCAGACACCGCAAACATTCCGGAGCCGCATACTCCTGCCGGCTTTTAAACAAGCCTATGATGCAGATTTCACTGATGAAGCAACTGTTGTTGAGGCATCCGGTGAATCTGTCTTTCTGATTGAAGGAGATTATAATAATATCAAAATTACAAGGCCCGTTGACCTGCTGATGGCAGAAAAAATATTGTCGGAGCGTATCAGTTTTTGATTATCCGGCTATTTTATACCAGTATGCTGGTACTATTTATTTTCTCCAAAATCTGGTGTGCAACCTCCATCGCCAGGAACCCGTCAATTTCGCTAACTACTGTAGGTTTATTATGGATGATGGCATCTACAAATGATTCCAGTTCCAATTTGATGGCATTCATGGGTTGTATAACAGGATTAGCTATGGCGATGGTTTTTTTACCATTGGTGGTTTCAATGTCAAATGAAAATACATTGATATCATCCGGCTGTTTCAGTTTGATGATCTCCGTTTTTTTCTCCAGAAAATCTATACCCACGTAAGCATTTTTTTGAAATAACCGCATTTTGCGCATCTTTTTCATACTGATGCGGCTGCTGGTCAGATTGGCCACACATCCATTATTAAATTCTATGCGTACATTGGCAATATCGGGCGTTTCCGTCATTACAGCCACCCCACTGGCTGAAATGTTTTTTACATCACTCTTCACCAGGCTCAGAATGATGTCTATATCATGGATCATCAGGTCCAGAATCACACTTACCTCAGTACCTCTTGGATTGAATTGAGCCAGCCTGTGTACTTCAATGAACATGGGATTCAGGTTCATGTCCTTGATAGCCAGGTAAGCCGGATTAAAACGCTCTACATGCCCAACCTGCAATTTGATATTGGCTTCACGAACCATTTTTACCATATCACGACCCTCCTGCAGGGTATGTGCCATCGGTTTTTCAACAAATACATGTTTGCCTTTACGGATGGCCTGCATGCAAATCTCATAATGGTGGCTGGTAGGTGCGATCACATCAATGATATCACAGGCTTCAATCAATTTGTCCTCGTCAACAAATCTTTTCAGGCCATATTGTTCCATTACCGGTTTCGCATTGTCATTATTGGGATCAAAAAAACCTACCAGTTTGATTCCTTCTATTTCTTTCCAGTTATTCAAATGGAACTTACCCAGATGGCCCACTCCAAAAACACCTACTTTAAGCATAATATTGGCTGTTTAACAGGCGGTAAATATAATTATTTGAACAGGCTAAACCTGACCATATTCTTTTATGTGGATATTCTCTATTCTATGAGTAAGCAGTTTTGGCCTTTAAAGCAAACATTTCGTGATTTTTTTTATTGGTGAATGCTTTTGCATAGCCTTTTTGCCCCCGAACATTCCGGGGAATTGCCGGGAATCTGAATTTACACTGATTCGGTGAAAACAGGGACTTCTGTTTTATTTTTTCTTTATTCCCTAATAAAAAAACCTTAATTTCATTTTTTATAACAACCTGAATATCTGAATATGTGTAATAGTATTCTTATTGTTTGGTTGCATATATGCATCTGATAAAATCCCCAATTAAATCTGATGATCAAAAAGGTACTTTGTGTTGATGACGATACCATCGCCTTAACCATTTCGCAATTATTGCTAAAAAGAACAGGTTTTGCAGCCGAAGTGATAACGGCCATTGATGGAAGTGACGCTTTGGAATATTTCGAAAAACTCTTTGCCGAAGATCCAAATGCTATTGAAAATGCACCCGAACTGATCTTGCTGGATATTAATATGCCTGTGATGAATGGATGGGAATTTCTTCAGTCTTTTGTTCCCCTTTATGAGAACAAATTAGCCAGTACCCGCATTGTTATTTTATCCTCTACAATTGATCCGGAAGATTTTGTGCTTGCTAAAAAATTCCCCGTGGTAATTCAGTTTATCAGTAAGCCTCTCAGTATTGAGAATCTGGAAGAGTTGAAGTCTCATGAACGCATGACGGACTTTTTTTCCTGAGTAAGCAGGATGTGTTCCAACATGATTAAGTAACCTTTCCTGCCTTCTGTAAAGGGCGTAAAAAAAGCTTTGTAGGGGGTATTCCCGCCCTACAAAGCCCGTGTAGTGGTTAGCTACTGGTTTTTCATGGATTCAGACCAGTTTACGCCTGGATTAAGGGCCGACTGATCGTCTAAATTCTTTCTTCAAAGGAATTGAACAGATCAAATCACTATTCTTTCGATTTAGCGATAAAACAAAGTAACACCTATTCCATTACGGGTTAAATAGCATCTCCTGTTAATTTTTAGTAGAAGATTTTTGCTTAAGGTGTAATGATGTTACTACATTTCTCCAGCTCCGGCGGAACATTTTGTTAATTTGCACGGATAAAGGTCAGATATTAGAAAAAGTTAGGCTTTCCCCTCTATAACTGTTTTTTTAACAACAGCCACTAACTGCTCTATATTGCCAATCGTATCTAAATCACTCTGATTAATACAAATTTGCCATTTCTGTTCAACCGCATTTAGCAGGTAAAGCATTTCCCAATCAGCCAGTTTAAGGTCTTCCTTCAGGCTGGTTTTAGCTGTAATAGCCGGGGTATAAATATTCAATTTCTGTTTCAACAATTTTTGAATGCCGTTCACTAAAGTCTGCATAATGTTTTTTTGTATACTTAGTATGAGACGTTATAAAGCAAAAACGTTGCCAGTTGTCTATTAAGAGCCTGTTAAACTGTTAAAGCAGGATGGCTAAGGGGCAAATAATTCTAATTCTTTGTAGCGGTACCCGGAAGGGCAGGTGCAGGTGCGGCATTTTGTGATGTGGCCGCTTTTACTTCTCCTTTAATATTAAGGATGGTCTGTGCATTTTTAGCATTTGATGTAATAGTGATTTGTTTGTTAAAAACGCCGGAATTTGCGGCATTATACGTGGCTTTAATGGTAGCAGTGGCTCCCGGTTTAACGGGCTCTTTGGGCCATTCAGGTGTAGTACAACCACAGGAAGCGGTTACATTGCTCAGCACCAGCGGTTCTTTCCCGGTATTCTTAAAACTGAAAACATAGGATACGGGTGTGCCTTGTGGAATAATCCCAAAATCATGTGTGCTTTGCGTAAAACTAATGTCTGCCTGACTTGCAGGAGCCTGAGAAAACCCTGCATTGGCAAAGCCAATGGCGATCACAACAGCTAAAATTATTTTTTTCATATTTCTGTTTATTATGTGATAAAGGTAGGAGATTATTATATCAAAATAAATTTCCCCGCAGAAAAAAAGCAGCTTAATCAGCGATACAGATTCAGGCATAGGCCATGGAAAATTTCCCTGATTCCCCCGGCGATTCTTTTAACCGGTTACTGAAAATTTTATCTGTCAATGCGAATCTCTCGAAACGTCACTCCCGGAACCCCCTTTCAAAAAATCCAGGTCTGTTCCAAGGTTAGCCTGTTCTACGTGCCTGATGTATAAGCTAACATACCCTCTGTCTGCAGCAGGTGGAGGAGCCTGCCAGGCTATTTTTCTTTTTTGTAATTCTTCTCCGGTTATGTCAATATTCAGGCTTCGCTTTTCAACATCGAGTATAACCATATCCCCGTTTTGAATAAGCGCGAAATTGCCACCCGCAGATGCTTCCGGTGAAATATGCAGTACCACGGTACCGAAACCGGTACCACTCATTCTTCCATCGGAAATACGTACCATATCGGTAATGCCTTTTTCCAATAGCTTTTTTGGTAACCCCATATTACCAACTTCCGGCATACCGGGGTATCCTTTTGGTCCCACATTTTTTAAAACCAGTACACTATGCTCATCTACATCCAGCAGGGGATCATCAATCCTGCTTTTATAGTCTTCAATGTTTTCAAAGACCACTGCTTTGCCTTTGTGTTTCATCAGGTGAGGCGAGGCGGCCGAAGGTTTTAGTACGGCGCCATCCTCACAAATATTTCCTTTCACTACAGCGATACCTGATACGGGATTAAATGCATTATTTATTGTGGAGATGATATCTCTGTTATAACATTCAGCAGCGGCATAATTTTCTTTTACCATTTTGCCATTCGCCGTAATGCATGCATGATGTAAACATTTGTCCAGTTCTTTCATTACCGCGGGTAATCCCCCGGCATAGTACAGATCCTCCATAAAGTACTTTCCTGATGGCTGGAGATTGGCTACCAGCGGGATATTTGCGGATAGTGTATCAAAATCATCCAGATGCAGTGGTACGCCTATCCTGCCGGC
>CAYHTC010000033.1:0-14329 GCA_964359445.1 uncultured Sediminibacterium sp.
GCGTTTCCAGCTTCTCTTTTGCCATTCCCATGGAAGGCCCGGTAATCATAATGGTATCACCCGGCCTGATACTGCCCGACTCGATAATAAACTCACCAATTTTTATTTTAGGATAATACTTACTTCCTTTACCAACATACACTTTCTTTTCAGTGGCAACAGAACCCGGATGGGTGGTCCATTCGCCCAGCTTATGCCCAAGGTAATAGCCTTCCCAGAAACCCCTGTTGTATACCGTTGATAAGCGGCTGAGCCAGTTGTCAATTTTTTCGGCTGAAAAGGTGTTGGTTTCTATAGCCTCAATGGCTTCCCTGTAACATTTTGTAACCGTATATACATAATCGGCTCCCTTACTTCGTCCTTCAATTTTCAAAACATCTACTCCGCTATTAATTACCTGATCCAGTATCGTAATGGTACACAAATCTTTTGGCGACATGATGTATTCATTGTCTATCAGCAACGATTCGTTTGTTTCCGCATCAGTAACTATATATGAATGCCGGCAATTCTGTGTGCAGGCACCCCGGTTGGCAGATGCATTTTGTGTATGTAAGCTCAGGTAACATTTTCCCGAGATGGCCATACATAAAGCGCCATGCACAAATGCTTCCACTCTTAGTATTTCACCGGAAATTCCCGTCACCTTCTTTTTCCTGATTTCTTTTCCGATCTGTTCAATTTGTTTTAAGGTAAGCTCCCTGGCCAATACCACCACATCTGCGTAACGGGCATAAAACTGAACCGTTTCAATATTACTGATATTGGCCTGTGTTGAAATATGCAGGGGTATACCAAGATGATTGCAGGCAACTATCACGGCAAAATCCGCGGCAATCACCGCATCAATTTTTCGCTTTTTAACTTCCTTTAAAATGGAATTGAGTAATTGCTTATCATGATCGTACATGACAGTATTGAGCGTGATATAGGATTTGATGCCATTTGCCTTACAGGCGGCGGCTATTTGCCGGATATCATCAACAGAAAAAGCATTCACAGATTTTGCACGCATATTCAGTTGCTCTACCCCAAAATAAATGGCATCCGCGCCTCCATTAATGGCTGCCTGAATACAGTCGAAAGAGCCGGCAGGCGCTAAAAGTTCAATTTTTTTTGTATGCATAACAAGCGCGTATGATCAATTTATTCTTGCATCATTAAAGGAATTATCACCTTAGATGGCCATTTCCGGGAATGAATTTCTTATTAACGCTTCATCCATCCATGCTCTTTATACCAGTTGATACTATGAGACAAGCCTTCTTCCAGGTTAAACTTTGGTTCATAGCCAAGTTCTACCATTTCGGAACAATCTACACTCCAGTTCTTCGCTTTAAACTCTTTCAGCCGCTCCCTGTTTACAATGGGTACTTTCCCTCTTATATTTCCAATCAATTCTGAAAAAACAGCAAATGCTCCGGCCACATTCGGGGGAATGATCAGTGATATTGTTTTTTTGTTTAGTCGTTCCTTTATTAACTGATTTACCTTTTTAGATGTATAGGTTTGCAGATCGGATACCAGCAGGCTTTGATTAAAAGCAGCAGATTCCATACTTAAAAAAATGGCAGATACCAGATCGTGTACATGAACAAAACTCAGTAACTGTTCACTGCTGCCAATGTATAATTCGAGGTGATTTTCAATTGATTTCAATAAGAAAAAGAAATCCTTATCCCTTGGGCCATACACCGCGGTAGGGTTGATAATTAAAAACGGGAAAGCAGGATTGGCATATAAGAATTGCTCTGCTTTTAATTTACTCTTACCATACTCGGTTAAAGGCTGTCTAACCATTGTGGAAGTAATGGGTTCCGATCCCATACCCGGCCCGAAAGAAGCCAGGCTACTGATGTATACAAACTTATCGGGCACCAGGTTATTTCTCTGCAAAGCCTGTACTAAGCTTTTGGTATGTTCAAAATTTACAAAATCAAATTCGGCTTTATTGATGGTTTTGGTTAACCCGGCTGTATGAATAATATAATCAAATCTGCCATATTGCTTTGCATAACCGGCAAGGGCAATATCCAATAAATGACTATTGCTAAAGTCTAATTCCAAAAAACGGATAGCCTGATCGCGTAAATATTGTTTATTGCTGGCTGATCTGATTCCGGCAAAAGTCTGGTAATTCCTGTTCAGGGCTTCTTCTACTAAAAAACTTCCGATAAAACCACTGGCGCCGGTTATTAATATATTTTTTTTCATCAGGTGCCTTTTCTGTAATTACAAATGTTTAATATAACACCTCCGTCTTTTATGTTGAACAGCATCATAATATTCCCAGATAGATTGAACCTTTTTATTCAGTTCCAGTTCAGGATTGGATTCGGCATACAGGATACCGTTTTTTAGGTATGATTTGGTAAGCTCATGCATTAAGATGGCATTCACACCCTTGCCCTGAAATTCTTTTTTCACAGCAACTAAATACAAATCGGCCAGTGTATTTTTTTTCAATGCCTTTAAAATATGGGCAAAGCCAAAATGGAACAAACTGCCTTTTGCTTTTTGTAAAGCAATGGATAAGGAGGGCATTGTAATGGCGAAAGCGACCAACTGATTATTGGTATCAACTATGAGCGGCACAAAATCTGTCCGGATAAAAGAGAAATACTGCTTGGTATAATATTGAATCTGTTTTTCGGTTAAGGGTACCACACCAAATAAGCCGGAATAGGCTTCGTTAATTAAATCAAAAATACTTTTTGCATAAGGCAGTATATCTTTTGCTTTCCGGGCATTTACCAAACGCAGGTCAAGCCTTCTCTCAACAATGCCTGCCGCTTTCGCTAATCGTTCCGGCACGGTTCGGGGCACTGTAATTTTATATTCAACCCAATCGGCATCCTTGGCATAACCCAGTTTTTCAATTAACCCGGGATAATATGGATAATTATAAATAGCAGCCAGGGTACCCAACTGATCAAAACCCTGTACCAGCATCCCTTCATGGTCCAGATCGGTAAAACCCAGGGGGCCATGAACCGCGGTCATCCCTTTTTCCCTGGCCCAGTTTTCAACCTGTTCTATCAGCGCTTTGGCTACCTGTTCATCTTCTTCAAAATCAATCCATCCAAAACGCATATATGGGTTCTTCCATTTTTCAATGTAGGCTTTGTTTAAGATACCGGCAATTCTACCCACCACCCTATCACCCTTATATGCCAGCCAGTAACGTGCTTCGCAATAATCAAAAGCAGGGTTTTTATCTTTCCGTAATGTTCCTTTCTCATCAAACTTCAATGGCGGAACATAATAGGGGTGGTTTTTATATAAGGTATAGGGGAAATTGATAAAGGCATCCAACTGCTTTTTGGTAGTCACTTCTTTGATGAGAACGCTCATGCGGATAATTTAATGAATACTAACAATAATCAAAAGCAGGAATTTGTATGGTACCAGTTCAAATTTAAACCTGTCTCATTTCGAATACATGTAATTCTTTAGCAATTTTGTCAATTTTGTCAATCACTTCATCCAGTTGCTGTTTTGTATGTGTAGCCATAATGGATAACCGTATCAGGGATGCATCGCTTTTTACTGCCGGCGACACAACCGGATTTACAAAAATTCCCTCTTCAAAAAGTCTTTGGTTAAACTGAAAAGTAAGTTCATTATCCCTGATATAAATTGGGATGATGGGTGAAGTAGATGTATTGATGTCGAACCCCAGTTCCTGTAAAGCATTGGCCATATAGGCTGTATTTTTCCATAAGGCTTCCTGGCGTTCCGGTTCTGCCTGTATAATATCCAATGCCGCCAAAGCCGCCGCCACTGCTGAAGGTGGAACACTGGCACTAAAAATCATAGGCCTGGCATGGTGTTTTAAATAATTGATGGCATCTTTAGTAGTGGCAATAAATCCGCCTACTGAGGCAAGTGATTTACTGAAGGTACCCATGATAATATCTACCTCATCCGTTAAGCCAAAATGGTTGGCAGTTCCTCTGCCGCATTCACCTATCACACCGATGGCATGTGCGTCATCAACCATTACCAGAGCCTGGTATTGATTGGCCAGCCTGGTTATTTCAGGTAAATTACATATATCCCCTTCCATACTAAAAATGCCATCTACCACAATCATCTTGATCTTATCAGTTGGAAGGTTCTGCAAAATCTTTTCAAGGTCCGCCATATCATTATGGGCAAATTTCAATACCCTGGAAAAGGATAGCCGGCTTCCCTCAATGATTGACGCATGATCCAGTTCATCCAGGATAATCACTCCATTTCTGCCTGTAAAGGTAGCTACTGCACCCAGGTTTGCCTGAAACCCGGTGGTAAAAATCAAGGTGGCTTCTTTACCTACATGCTCTGCAAGCCTTTCTTCCAATTCTATATGTAACTGTGAGGTGCCGTTTAAAAACCGGGAGCCGGAGCAACAGCTTCCGTATTTGTCAATAGCTTTCTTTGCCGCTTCCGTAACTTTCGGGTGGTTCGTTAAACCCATATAACTATTGGAACCAAACATTAATAATTTTCGTCCATCAATAATCACTTCAGTATCATGATTTTCCTCAATTGGCCTGAAATAAGGATACAATCCCGCCTTTTTCAATTCATCAGGAATGGTAAATCCCTCCAGCTTTTCTATTAAACTTTGTTGTCTCATATTATCTTTTATACAATGTTTTAGTGGCTATATATGACACTATCCCGCCAAAGAGCATTTACCCTGGTTTGACAAAAGATGGAAATTAAGAAAGATTCTACAAAAACCGGCACTCAATTTTCATTCTCATGCAATAATTGCCTTTTGGGAATATTCACTTTAAGTAACAGCATCAGGAATTGCAATCGCCAGATAGATAGTATGTGCCTTAATATTGATTACCAGGCTTTGCATCAGGGTAGAAAATCTATGGCTTGTATTCATTGCCGATTCATTATACGAAATGATTGTCTGTTTAAACAGACGGAAGTCTATACTATTTTTTTACTATATATCAGTATTATTCGACAAATATAATAATAAAGGATAATTTTGTCCTTATATATTTTCGAAATCTCCTATGGCTTCAGATAAGATCAAAATAGTTGTTGCGGCATTAATGGTAACTGTTTTTCTATGTTATACGTTCTATTTATATGCGTCATTACCCGTAAAAAATTATACAGGTAATGACGCCGTCAGTAAGGGAAAACTGGTATGGCAGGAAAAAAATTGTGGGGCCTGCCATCAGATATATGGCCTTGGCGGATATCTTGGACCCGACCTTACCAACGAATACTCATTAAGAAGTACCGATTTCATAAAGGTCTTTCTTAACTATGGAACATCCACAATGCCAAAATTTAATTTATCTGAACAGGAGATGAGCGACTTACTCTCCTTTTTAAAAAACATAGATGCATCAGGCAAATCTGATCCCAAAACATTTACCATACAATATAATGGAACCATTGAACAATAATCAGCCAACCACTATAAAGCTTTTTATGGTGGGATCACTTTTATTACTGGCCGCGGGCATATTATTGGGGGTAGTGGGTGCCTTACAATATCTGATACCCGGATTTCTTTTAGAATGGCTTTCATTTGAAAAAACAAGACCACTCCATGTTTCATCAGTAGTCTTCTGGATAATTCTGGCAGCAACAGGCGCCGTATTGATGTATGTACAGGAACATACAGGCAGAAAACTTTATTCGGCATGGTTAATTAAACTGCAGCTATTCCTGTTTTTCCTTCCTATACCGGCGATTTTTATTTCGTACAGCATGGGCGTATTTGGTGGCAGAGAATATTGGGAATTTCCGCCGGTTCTGGCATTACCGATTATAGCAGGATGGCTATTGTTTTTAGTAAACTTTATCAGGTTGGTCGGATCATTCAAACAGCAACCTGTTTACGTATGGATGTGGCTAACCGGTATCTTTTTCTTTTTATTCACTTTTCTCGAATCCTATTTATGGGTGTTCCCCTACTTCAGAAATAATATCATAAACGACATGACCGTTCAGTGGAAATCCTATGGTTCGATGGTAGGCGCCTGGAATATGCTCATTTATGGAAGCAGCATATTCCTGATGCAAAAAATAAGTGGCAATAAAAACGATAGCCATTCACGGGTGGCCTTTGCCCTGTACTTTACCGGTTTATTTAACCTGATGTTCAACTGGGGACATCATATTTACACCTTACCCACTTATCACTTTATTCAATATATCAGTTATGCGGTAAGCATGACGGAGCTGCTTATTTTAGGACGAATTATCTGGCAGTGGAAATCATCCGTAAGCAAGGCAGCTATGCATTTTCATCATACCGCATTCAGGTTCCTGGTAGCAGCGGATGTATGGATTTTTTTATCCCTGCTGCTGGCCATACTGATGTCGGTACCCGCTATAAATGTATATACACATGGTACCCATATCACCGTGGCGCATGCTATGGGTACTACCATTGGCATTAACAGCTTTTTGTTACTGGCTATAGCCTTTGACACACTGAGTAACTCCTGCAAGCCGGTAAGCATTAATCAAAAATGGATCACAAAAGGCTATTGGATTACCAATATATCCCTCCTTATTTTCTGGATCAGCCTGATTGTTGCCGGAGTACTCAAAGCCAAATGGCAAATGTCTCCTGAAAAAATACCGTTCAGTACCATGATGTTGCAATTAAGACCATTTTTCATTGTATTCTTTTTGTCAGGCTTAACCATGATGGCAGGCTTTCTGCTTATTCTTTACCCATTACTGAAGAACCAGATTTTTTGTTACCTGAAATATATATTCGGGGAAAGAAGTCTGATTGAGAGGCCCTTAACGGGAACTATCACAATGGAATATATTGTAAAATAAATGACAGGTTAACAATGATACGACTTACCAAAATATTTCACTTCGAAATGGCACATGCCATTCATGGTTACGATGGGGCCTGCAAACATATTCACGGACATTCCTATGCACTGGAAGTAAGTGTTTGTTCTGCCAGGCATTTCGAAAACTATATACCCGCTCCCGGCTTTGTAATAGATTTTAAAGAGATAAAAAAACTGGTAAATACCTGCATTATTGAATTATTCGACCATAAAATGGTTTTATCTGCCCATTTTCTAACAGAACATCCATCCCTATCTACGCAGGAAAATCTGGTTACCTGGGAAGTGGAACCAACGGCAGAAAATCTGTTGATGTATATACAGAAAACACTGTCTTACCATCTTCCTGAAAACATACAGCTTACGCATTTAAAATTATATGAAACGAAAGACTCTTATGCCGAATGGCTGAAAGAATAACCGGCCAGGCATCTGTAACTATTTAATCTATACAAAGTATCCTTTTCAAAAAAATACCCATGTTCTCTAAAGCAACGGAATACGCACTCAGGGCCACTATTTATCTGGCCCAAAAAAGTTCAGAGAAGAAAAAAATTGGTATTGCGGAAATAGCCAGATCCATTGATTCACCCAGGCCATTCACCGCTAAAATTTTACAGGCGCTTTCAAAAGACAATATGGTTATCAGCTCGGTACGCGGGCCCAATGGTGGATTTTATATTACGGAAAAATCAAAAAAATTATCCGCCCAGATTATACTGCAGGCTATGGGAGAAGAAGAACTTATTGAAAAGTGTGTGCTGGGCCTGAAACAATGTTCAGAAATACAACCCTGCCCCATGCATGCACAGTATAAGACAATCAGAAAACAAATAAAGGACCTGTTTGTTACAAAGTCAATTCGGCAACTTGCGGCAGAAATTAAAGATGGGGCGATTTTTATTAATAATCATTGAACGGGTTACTTTGAATGAGTACAAATCAGGTCTTTTTGAATTTAATCTTATTGTCTTGCTCCCACACACTTGTTCAGTAAAGGCATAGGGTGTAACGCTGGTATTTCGTTTACTTTGGGATGCGGTAACAGACTGTGACCGCAAAGAAACAGTGCTTTCAGATGCGGTAACAGATTGTGACCGGATGGCCTGCCATTCAGTAAAGGTAAGCCGAAACATAAAATCGGATGGAAACCGCTTAGCATTTCGTTTTACGGCTTGGTTTAAAGCCTTGGTTTCAACCTCATAAAGCTGGGCAAGGTCAAAATCAAGCATTACCCTTTCGCCCCGTATTTCATAAATCCTGTTTTGAATACTTCGTATTATTTGCATACTGCTATTTTAAAAGTCTACCTGTACTTTATTTGCCTCATCCCTTTTGGTTTGGTCAATTATCTTTGCATAAATCCGGGTTACTTTCCGATACAAAACTTACTAAATATAAAATCCAACTGATCTTCATTGGTAATCTGACCGGTAATGGTTCCCAGGTAATGCAGGCACTGCCTGATGTCTAATGCCAGCAGGTCTCCTGGCACTTCATCATCTAATCCGCGTTGCACATCGGCTAAGGCATGACTGAGCTTTTGTAATGCCTCGTAATGCCTCGCATTGGTTACAATGGTTGCCTCACTATTGATATTGCCACTGATGGCTTTGGCAAATAAGACATCCTTCAACTGCTCAATATTATGATTGGCTCTGGCTGAAATAAAAATGCAGTCCGCGAAAGAGGTAAACTGCTTCAGTACCGCGGGATCATTCGCTTCAGACTTATTTCCCACAAGGATATAGGGAATATTCTCCTTTTTAAAATTATTCACTACGATCTGTAAGGTATGGGCATCAATTTCATTCACATCAAAAAGATAGATGACTATATTGGCGGCCCTCATTTTTTCAAAACTCCTTTCCATACCAATACTCTCTATCAGGTCCTGCGTATGTTCCCTTATACCCGCTGTATCTATCAACCGGAATAATACCCCTTTGATGTTTAATATCTCTTCCACCGTATCCCGCGTTGTTCCGGCAATCTCACTTACGATGGCCCGGTTCTCATTCAGTAATGTATTCAGCAATGTTGATTTACCTGCATTGGGTTTTCCGATGATGGCCACCTGTACGCCATTCCTGATTACATTACCCAGTTGAAAAGAGCTGATCAGTTGACGGGTTGATACATTGAGCTGGCTGATCAAAATATTCAAAGCCGCCCTGTCCGCAAATGCCACATCTTCCTGCGAAAAATCGAGTTCCAGTTCTATCATGGCAGAAAATCGGATCAACTGCTCGCGCAGGGCATGCAGGTCAGACGAGAAACCTCCACGCATGCTGTGTATAGCTGTTTTACGGCTGGCTTCCGTGTTGCTGGCTATCAGGTCGGCAACAGCTTCTGCCTGTGCCAGGTCGAGCTTGCCATTAAGGAAGGCCCTTTGTGTAAATTCGCCCGGCTTAGCCACCCTTGCCCCTTTCATAGTTATTACCCGGATAATATTTTCCAGGATAAAGGGCGAACCATGACAACTGATTTCTATCACATCCTCCCCGGTATAAGATCTGGGTGATTTAAAAAGGGAAAGCACTACTTCATCCAATACCACTCCATTTTGCTGCAAATACCCTACCTGCAAGGTATGGGAGGGTTGCAGGGTTAGATCTTTTGAAGGGAACAACTCATTCACAATAGCAAATGCCTGTTTACCACTAACCCTTATAACGCCAATAGCGCCAATACCCGGTGGCGTAGCCAATGCCACTATCGTATCATCCCATCCCTGAAGTTGTATTGACATGTGATTGTTTTCGCAGCGAAATTATAACAAAGACGTAAGAAGTGAAAAGTGAAAAAATATCTTCTCACAACTCACGTCTTACGAAAAAAAGGTTCTAGCAAAAATTGCTAGAACCTTTCATTATCATCGTTCTTAGAAAAATTAT
Source organism: uncultured Sediminibacterium sp. (assembly GCA_964359445.1). Taxonomy (GTDB): domain Bacteria; phylum Bacteroidota; class Bacteroidia; order Chitinophagales; family Chitinophagaceae; genus Sediminibacterium. The sequence goes on from CAYHTC010000033.1 coordinate 9,740, forward strand.
TCTTCTGAAACCTGGAAGGTGATGCTTTGCCTGTGACGGTAGATAACGTTCCTGCCATTTTGCACCGCTGGTTTCCATTTAGGTCCTTTGGTAATAACACGAACAGCTTCTGCCTTTGTACCATAGCCGGGATCGTTTTCAGCTACCACATCACTGATATCACCGGTTTTGCTTACAATAAAAGAAACCACTACTGTGTATTTTCCCGGAGGCGCCCCGTTCTCTACGGGTAAGTCCCTGTTAAGGTTACGTTCAAGGTATTTGGTCCAGGCAGGTAATCCGCCGGGGAACTCAGCAGCAATTTGAACTACGGTAAATACCCTGTCGTAATCTTCTTCTACTTTAGGCGCTTCTACCACACCTGTTGCTTTTTCAACAGGAGGGGCCACTATACCTTCGTCTTTCGCACCTTCCTGGTTAATGGTACCGATCTTGGTATCTTCCAGTTTTTCCACTTCCTTGATCTCTTCATCAGGTTTCACTTCTTCATCCTTCACAATTTTAGGAGGAGTGAATTTCGTTATCTCCACTTTAGGTGGTTCCTGTTTTGGAGGAGGTGGCGGCGGTGGCAGGTCAGGTTTTTTTTCTTCCTTCACGCTTTCAAGAGACATATCAGCTATAACGATTTCGGGCGCTCCTTTTTTACTGGAGTTCGCAATGAGCGACACGGCTAACATAAGGATACAAAGAAGGAGCATACCCGCCATCGACAGCTTGATACGTTTGCTATACGTTTTACGAAGATCATATGCACCATATTCCTTATTCCTCCCGTCAAAGAGGATATCAAGGATATCGGCGGATTGAATTTTGTTTATATCCATTGTAAATACTTTTGTAATTAAATTCCGGTGATGGAAATTTTCACATGTTAATTATTTGCTGCTGCTGCCAGTTCCTCAGATTTTTTCACCAATTGTGATTCTATACTGGAAATATCTACCAATGCATACCTTGTACAAACATTGATGGCCATTTCATCCAGTATATCCACTACATTTTTATAGGTGCATTCCTCTGAAGGTTTTAGAATTACCACAAAATCTTTCAACTGAGCCACACTATATTTTTTCTTGATCAATACTTCACGTATATCATGAAAATTGGACGACTTAAAATTAGAGGCTGTAACATCCAGTTCACCTTCATAATAAAACACGTGATTATCTTTCCCTAAAAGAATGGTAATGACACCAGATTGCTTCGCCTTACTCTGATCCTCCGGATTATCTGCATCTTTAGGCAGGATCAGCTTCATCGCGGTAGCCTGGCTCATTGTTGTAGTGAAGATAAAGAACGTAATGAGCAGGAAGCCCAGGTCCACCATGGGCGTAAGGTCAACACGAGTAGATAATTTCTTACTCTTTTTGACCCCGGGCCCTTTTTTATGGCCACCGCCACTCGATGTATCCAATTCTGCCATATCAGTAGAATTTAGTTTTAATTAGTAAATTGTTTACTCCCAATACTTCCCGAAAATTAGTCCTCCCGTTTTTCTCCAGACTGTGCTTTCTTCCAGAGGTCAGTTCCTTCCGGAACATTTTCAGGATTGGTAACCAACTGGAATTTCAGGAATTCATTTTTCTTAAAAGCATCCACCACTCTTTTAAAAGCGGGATATTTTGCCATATTATCGCCTTTCAGCAAAAGATTGGGTTTTTGTCCCTGGTAAGCATCTCTCACCAGTGCCATCCATGTTACCAATTCGTTGTTGGCGGTATCCTGTATAGGAATGCCGGGCAATAAATTGCCTTTCCGCTGGTCTTCCGGAAGTTTCAGAAAGGAAGCCAGGCTCGCGAATGATGCCCCAAAAAATTGCGCTTTCTTAAAAGCGTTTACATCCAACCCCAGGTTTCTGGTGTCATTCAGCGCATTGGCTATGATTTCTTTCTTCCCTTCATCGTCCATCGCAAGAAAAACCTTACCGTCTTTGTCGATGATTATCTCTACAATATCCTTTTGCGGGGCCACTTTGGCAGCCACCGATTTAGGAGTGACAACCGCAATTGCCTCTGAAGGCTTGAACTTCGTAGTTAAGATAAAGAAAGACAACAAGAGAAAGGCCACATCGCACATCGCAGTCATGTCAATGCTGGTACTCTTACGAGGTAATTTGGCTCTACCCATTGTTAATTATTTATTTGTTTCACAATTAAGATTCAAAAGCTTGTTTTTTCCACAAATTCATTCAGTGAATTATTTGTAGTTGGCGGCAAAGCTCTGTGTTAATGTGAAACCAGATTCGTCAATACCATAAGTAATGCCATCAATACGGGTAGTAAATACGTTATACATGATAATGGCTACCGCGGAAGTACCGATACCCAATGCGGTATTAAACAGGGCCTCAGAGATACCTTTTGATAACTCACGGGCAGCGTCTCCACCACCTTCATCACCCAATGCAGAGAATGATTTGATCATACCCAATACCGTACCTAACAGACCCAGAAGGGTTGCTACTGACGCGATTGTTGATAAGAATACCAGGTTCTTTTCCAACATAGGCAATTCAAGAGCGGTTGCTTCTTCCACTTCTTTCTGGATATTCAATACTTTCTGCTCAGTTACCAGTTCTGTATTGGTGATCATTTCTTTATACTTTTTCAGACCTGCCTTCATTACATTACCTACAGATCCTTTTTGCTTGTCGCAGGCAACCAGGGCTTTATCCACATCTTTATTGGCCAGGTGAAACTGAACGTTACGAACGAATTCAGCAATACTACCTGAACCGGCAGCTCTTGAAATAGTAAGGAACCTTTCAATCACAAAAGTGACAACAACTAAGAATGAGCCGATCAGGATTGGCACAATAATACCACCCTCATACATTTTGGTAAGTGTACCCTGTGGTCCTTTGTGGTTAGGCCAAAACCAATGGCTCGAATCAGGATCAGGTGTTGTAAAATTGCTAGGAGCACCCAATACAAAACGCCAGATAACGTATCCCGAAATGATACATAACAATGGGGCCAGCCATGAAATTGGGTTACTGCTCTTCTTGGATTGTGCAGAAGACGGGCTTTTTACGGCAGCACCTGCAGTTGGTTTTGTTTCAGCCATGATTCAATTGATTTTTGATTTTTTTAAAATTTCAGTTGGTTAAAAATTAGTTCCGCAATTCTACTGAAAAATGTTTTGAAAAAACAAAACAATATTCCAAATAATTAAAAAAGGGGAAATAAACTTAGCTATTTTATGGAAATAATGAAAGTCAATACTATATTTAAGTAAAATTTAATGATTTTTTCACCTATCCCCGAAGGCGAAAGGTACTGATTTCAGACAATGTTTACAGGTTTTTTCGCCAATGGAAAACCCTTTTTTACCATTCATCTGTTTGCCGTCACAAAACGGGCGCCCTTTTCAGAGAGACCCATTACCTTTAAAGCTTATTCAAAACCTATTTGATATCGCGTATGAAAAAAACATTATTTATTGTTGCGCTATTCGCCGGCGCCATGGCCATGGCCCAGCAAAAAGATTCCCTTCCCACAACGGGAGGAAGACCTATCCCCGGTGGATCGGGACTTGCGGGTGCAGCAAAAACAGGTCCTAAGCCTTATAAGGAAATTATTACAGATAAGGCTATCACCCAAAAAGGCCTGTTTACTGTTCATAAGGTAGATGAGAAATATTATTTCGAAATCGCCGACTCTACCCTTGGCCGTGAAATACTGGCTGTTACCCGCTTTAGCAAAGTAGCGGGCGGTGGCGGCGCCTATGGTGGAGAAGAAGTAAACAAACAAAGCCTGAAATTCGAAAAAGGTCCCGGCAATAACCTATTTATACGTGTTGTCGCTTTAATCAGCACAGCCGATTCTACCAATGCCATTTCTAAAGCCGTTAAGAACTCATATCTTGACCCCATTGCCGCGGCATTTACTATTGCCGCCTATGGTAAAGATTCAGCCAGCTATGTGATAGAAGTAACTGATTTCTTTAAAGGTGATAACCAGATAGTAAGCCTTGACCCGAATGATAAACGCCGTTTCAGCCTGGGTATGCTGGCTTCCGACAGATCCTATATACAAAGCATTCACACCTACCCGATTAATACTGAGATCCGTACAGTGAAAACCTATTCTTCCGGTGGTAGTGGCGGGCCATCAATTGGTGGCGGGATACCCGGTAGCGTTACTTTACCCGCAGCCTCTGCTGCCGGGTCGGTAACATTGGAGCTAAATACTTCCATGATACTTTTACCTAAAATACCCATGCACCGTCGTTTGTTCGATACCAGGGTGGGCTATTTTGCCGACAGATTTGTATTGTTCAGTGATGACCAGCAAAAAGTGGAGAACCAAACCTTTGCAGTCAGGTGGAAATTAGAACCCAAACCCGAATACATGGAGAAATACAAACGGGGTGAACTGGTTGAACCAGCCAAACAGATTGTTTATTATATTGATCCGGCCACTCCGAAACAATGGGTAAAACCATTGATTGATGGCATCAACGACTGGCAGAAAGCCTTTGAAAAAGCCGGGTTTAAAAATGCCATCGCAGGTAAAGAATGGCCCAACGATTCTACCATGAGCCTGGAAGATGCCCGTTTTTCCGTGATACGCTATTTCGCTTCTAATA